>NZ_DAMBSA010000454.1:0-3505 GCF_032054795.1 Pantoea sp. CTOTU49201 | reverse complement strand
GCCACTTATTTCATTCCTGGAACTTCATATGTGGCGTAATTCCACACAGCATTTCGGCGCGGTCTCCATTTTATTGCATTGGCTTATGGCGCTGGCTATTTACGGCATGTTTGCTCTGGGTTTGTGGATGGTCGGATTGGGTTATTACGACGGCTGGTATCACGACGCACCCGAAATTCATAAAGGCATCGGCATACTGCTGTTTGCTGCGCTGCTGCTGCGCCTCGGCTGGCGAATTATTTCACCGCCACCCAAACCATTGTCGAGCTATTCACCTGCCGTACGGCGCGGTGCCACTGCCGCGCATTGGATGTTATACGGCTTGCTAATTGTGCTGCTGTTCAGCGGTTATCTCATTTCCACCGCCGATGGCAAACCGATCTCCGTATTTGGCTGGTTTGAGGTTCCCGCTCTGTTCAGCGGTGCCGCGCAGCAAGCAGATCTGGCGGGCGACATTCATCTTTGGCTGGCGTGGGGTTTGGTGCTGTTCTCTGCACTGCACGCGCTGGCAGCCCTGAAACACCATTTTATTGACCGTGATGTGACACTGAAAAGGATGTTGGGTTACCGCATCCCGTTAACCTCTGAAAAGGAAAAGTAACATGCTAAAGAAGACATTATTGGCAGTAGCAGCGGCCGGCTTATTGAGCGCCAGCCTGACGGCCAGCGCAGCTGATTACAAATTTGATAAGGAAGGCCAGCACGCGTTTGTTCAGTTCCGCATTCAACATCTGGGCTACAGCTGGTTGTACGGTACCTTTAAAGATTTTGACGGCAGCTTCACGTTTGATGAAGCCAATCCTGCGGCAGACAAAGTCAACGTGACCATCAACACTAACAGCCTCGATACCAACCATGCTGAACGTGATAAACACCTACGCAGCGCGGATTTCCTCAACACCGGTAAGTTCCCGCAGGCGACCTTTGCTTCTACCGCTGTGAAGAAAGACGGCAAGGATTACAAAATCACTGGCGACCTGACGCTGAATGGCGTGACCAAGCCCGTGACGCTAGATGCAAAATTGATGGGAGAAGGCAAAGATCCGTGGGGCGGCTATCGTGCAGGATTTGAAGCCAGCGGTGAGATCGTGTTGAAAGAGTTCAACATCAGCAAAGATCTTGGCCCGGCATCGCAGAAAGCTGAATTGATTATTTCGGTGGAAGGTGTGCGTAAGTAAACCAAATACAGCCTGAAGTGTGCTGACTTCAGGCTGTTTTGCGCTTATTTTTTATCTGGCGCGGGAATCGCCATCGTCATGTTCAGCAAACCGCGTGATTTGTTAAACACCTTGTTGCCATTTTCACGGCCCGCACGGCGTGCGCGCTGCTCTTCTGGCGACAAAGTTGACTCTTCCATGCAGATTGGGCTGCAGCAGTTGTTGTACTTTTCAGCACAGTTTGGGCACTGAATGAACAACAAATGACAGCCATCATTGATGCAGTTGGTGTGGCTATCGCAAGGCGTGCCGCACTGATGACAGCTGGAAAGAATATCGTCGGAAATACGCTCGCCCATGCGTTCGTCAAAAACAAAGTTTTTGCCCTTGAAACGCACCGGTAAGCCCTGCTCGCGCGCGCGACGGGTGTATTCAATAATCCCACCTTCAATGTGATAAACATCATTGAAGCCGTTGTGCTTCATCCAGGCGCTGGCCTTTTCACACCGAATGCCGCCGGTGCAGTACATGACAATCTTTTTGTCTTTCTGATCCTGCAGCATATCAACGGCCATCGGTAGCTGATCGCGGAAGGTATCGGCCGGCACTTCCATGGCATTATCGAAACGCCCCACTTCATATTCGTAGTGGTTACGCATATCCACGAACAGCGCATCCGGATCGTCGAGCATCGCGTTAACGTCAGCGGCTTTCAGGTAAGCGCCCACATCGCTGGCATCGAAGCTATTGTCTTCAATCCCATCCGCCACAATGCGCTCACGCACTTTCAAGCGCAGCACCCAAAAAGATTTACCGTCATCATCCAGCGCAATGTTCATGCGCAGGTTATTCAGCGCTGCATCAAAGGCATACAAGGCTGCCTTCATCTTTTCGTAGCGGCTGGCTGGCACGCTGATTTGCGCGTTGATACCTTCATGCGCGACATAGACGCGACCAAACACCTTGAGTTTGGTTAACTCAACGTAAAGGGCATCACGGAAGGCTTTAGGATCGGCGATCTGGAAGTATTTATAAAAAGAGACTGTGGTACGTGGTTCGGTTTCCGCCAACATACGTTCCTTCAGCTCTTTATTGGAAACAAGGTTATGTAACACTGGCATGGTGTTCGTCCTGTTAGCAATCAGAGAAATTTAGCGCGCGTATCATACCCGAATTCTGCCGGATACAAAAATTTTGGTGTGATAAGCCTGACCAGTGCAATTACAGGCGCATTTCTGCGACACAATTGCGTTTTCGTGCGCATACCTGCTGCCAGATAGCTGTCCACGGTCTATGCTTGATTTCAGCCAGAATGAAAAAATGGCATAATGACAAAAAATTACAGAAACCGGACTCTCTGGCATAAGACGCAGGATACTGACATTTCCATGACTCAACTTCCCAAACTCACCCGTGAACTCCTCTATCCACGCTATTGGCTGACCTGGCTCGGCATTGGTTTCCTCTACCTGCTGGTGCTGTTGCCCTATCCGGTGTTGCATGCCATTGGCTGCGGACTGGGTCGTATTGCCATGCGTTTCATGAAACGCCGTGTAGAAGTGGCGCAGCGCAATCTGGAAGTGTGCTTTCCCACCATGCCGACCAATGAACGCGACGCGATGGTGAAGCACAATTTTGAATCGGTGGGCATGGGACTGATTGAAACCGGCATGGCGTGGTTCTGGCCAGACTGGCGCATCCGTAAATGGGTCACCACCAGCGGTCTTGAACATGTTGCTAACGCACTGGCAGAGAAGCGCGGCATATTATTAATTGGTATGCACTTTCTGACTCTGGAATTGGGCGCGCGGGTATTTGGTATGCATAACCCAGGCATTGGCGTGTATCGTCCGAACGACAATAAGCTCATCGACTGGCTGCAAACCTGGGGCCGCATGCGTTCCAATAAAAGCATGCTGGACCGCAAAGATCTGAAAGGCATGATTCGCGCCATGAAGAACAACGACATTATCTGGTATGCACCGGATCATGATTATGGCCCGCGTAGCAGCGTATTTGCGCCTTTCTTTGCGGTTCAGGACGCGGCGACAACCACCGGTACCCATATGTTGATTCGTCTGGCAAATCCCAGCGTGGTGCCATTCCTGGCGCGACGCCTGCCCAATGCGCGCGGCTATGAGCTGAAAATGATGCCTGATATCCGTGATAAATTTACTCTGGAATCAGAACTTGAGACCGCTGTGGTGATGAATAAAGTGGTGGAAGAGACGGTGTTACTGGCTCCGGAGCAATATATGTGGCTGCATCGTCGTTTTAAAACCCGTCCGCAAGGTGAGCCTTCGGTTTATTAATGTGATATGGGGCATGATTGCGTGCCCCACGTCCTT
>NZ_DAMBSA010000453.1:0-3544 GCF_032054795.1 Pantoea sp. CTOTU49201 | reverse complement strand
AGATCTGATGCGCGTTGCGATCGGCAAAGCGCATCACTTTGTCTTCAATCGACGGACAGTAACGTGGACCAATACCTTCGATGATCCCGGCATACATCGGGCTGCGATCGAGGTTATTGCGGATCACGTCATGCGTCTGTTCGTTGGTGTAGGTGATCCAGCACGGCACTTGTTGTGGATGCTGTGAAACCTTGCCCATGAACGAGAACACCGGCATCGGATTATCACCGTGCTGCGGTGTCAGCACCGAAAAGTCAATTGAGCGTGCGTCGATACGTGGCGGCGTGCCGGTTTTCAGACGGTTTACGCGCAGCGGCAGTGCACGCAGGCGTTTTGCCAATGGGATTGATGGCGGATCGCCTGCACGGCCACCGCTGTAATTATCCAGACCAATGTGAATTTTGCCATCGAGGAAGGTCCCGACGGTCAGCACCACTGTTTTGGCGCGGAACTTCAAGCCCATTTGCGTTACCGCACCGACGACACGATCGTTTTCCACAATCAGATCGTCAACCGCCTGCTGGAAGATCATCAGGTTCGGCTGGTTCTCCAGCGCAGTGCGTACCGCCTGGCGATACAGTACACGGTCAGCCTGAGCACGAGTGGCGCGAACGGCGGGGCCTTTACTCGCGTTTAGTATCCTAAACTGGATACCTGCCTGGTCAATTGCCGTGGCCATCAAACCGCCTAAGGCATCCACTTCCTTCACCAGATGTCCTTTCCCGATACCACCGATCGCCGGGTTACAGGACATTTGTCCAAGCGTATCAATGTTATGGGTGAGTAACAGGGTTTGCTGACCCATTCGGGCTGCGGCCATCGCGGCCTCGGTGCCCGCATGACCACCACCGATTACGATGACGTCAAAAGGATCTGGATAAAACATGAAGTGGGTCCTCGTTAATGTTTCGGACAGGGATCGTTGCCCTGGGCGGTGGATTCTACTGAAATTATGTCGGCGGCGAAAGTCGCGGGATCCTGAGGTTTAAAAGAAAGGATCTTAAGTCTTTTATATGATCTCTCTGTTAGATCTACTATTAGGATCGCTCCAGGCTGTTGATAACCCGAAAAAGCAATGATTTAACAGCGGATTAGAGAGGATCATTAGCTGTGAATGATCGGTGATCCTGATCCGTATAAGCTGGGATCAAAATAGCGACTTATGCACAGGTCAAAATAGAAGCAGCAGTTGTTCTTTGGATAACTACTGGTTATACGCATGAAACAGGCCATGTTATCCACAGTCGATCGCGTGTTTAAAGTATAAAAACAGCGTAATCAACTGGGGATCATTCTATTTTCCCGATCCCCAGCCACCGAAGATCGTTTTAAATCTGCGTTTTCCATGTGGCGACCCACACTTCAGCCGCGTCTTCCGGGATCTCATGCTCTAGCACGTCGATCTCCAGGCGATCGCCAATGCGTTTGGCACCCAACTGGTTCAATTGCTCTTCCAGCAGCTTGATCGCGCCGCAGAAAAGATCGTATTCATGATTGCCGATGCCTACTGCGCCATAACGTAAGCCAGTGAGGTCCGGTTTTGTCTCTTGCAGTGCTTCATATAAAGGAAGCAAATTATCAGGCAGTTCACCGGCACCGTGCGTGGAGGTAACGATCAGCCAAATGCCTTCCGGTTGCAGCTCATCCAGCTCTGGGCCATGCAGCACCTCGGTTGAGAAGCCCGCTTCCTGCAGTTTTTCTTCCAGATGCTCAGCAACATATTCGGCGCTGCCAAGGGTACTTCCACTGATTAACGTAATATCGGCCATGATGCTCTCCCGCACTAAAGGCGAGCATTGTACGCTGTGATCAAGCCGTGATCCACCTGTGGAAAACAGGGTTAATAGATGAAAGCATCAGGCGACAAGTCGCGCCATACGCGCGATCTGCCGGGGATAAGTTTGTGCACAGCTTAGAGAGGGATCACGGCTTAATGGTGCGCATGATCGGGTTTTGCAGTGAGATCAGAGTTTCGGTGGATTGAATTTCGTCGATGGTTTGGATCTTGTTGATCAATACCTGTTGCAAGGCATCGATCGATCGGCACATCACTTTGATAAAGATGCTGTAGTGGCCGGTGGTATACCAGGCTTCCACCACTTCATCCAGCGCGTCGAGTTTGCTCAGCGCCGCCGGATAGTCGCGCGCGCTTTTGAGGATAATGCCGATAAAGCAGCACACATCGAAGCCGAGCTGACGCGGATCGATCTCCACGCGCGTGCCTAAAATAATGCCCGCCTGACGCATCTTCTCTACCCGCACATGAATGGTACCGGGGCTGACGTTGAACTGTTTGGCGAGCTCGGCATAGGCGGTGCGCGCATTCTGCAGCAGCGCATTGAGAATGCCGCGATCCAGGTTATCCAGCTGAAGGTGTTCCGCCATTGTCCATCCTCGTTAAGTTTTTCTTCTATGAATAGAGGAGAATGTGCAGCAAATTAGCGGTGCAGGCAAGGTGCAGACAACAGGCTGGCCGTTGTCTGCCTGCTTTTTAGCGCTTACGCCAGAAGGTCACTTGCGCCTGCGTGTGCTGGAATTTACGCGCCGTTTCGCGGATGACAAATGGCACATCCTGCGGCGGTGCTACCTCGTCAAAGGCATCACGCAACAGACGCTGCAGCGCCTGATAGGTCGTCAGCGCTTCGCCATTCTCGCGAACACCGCCCAGCCAGTTCTCTTTCGGCGTGAAATCTTCCAGCCAGGTATACGGCGATGACAACACCAGCAAACCGCCGGAACGGATCATCGGAGTAATATCCTGCAGGAAGCGCTTCGGCTGACGCAGACGATCAATCAGGTTAGAGGCCAGCACCAGATCATAACGATCCGGCTGCGGCTTCAGGTTACAGGCATCACCCTGCACAAACTGAATGCGCTGCGCTTGCTCTGCTTCAAGACCAAACTCTTTCAGACGCACCTGACGATACTCCACCAGATCCCCTTCTTCGGGCACCACATAGCGGAAATCTTCACCGGAGGTCAGCTGCAGCGCGACATCAATAAAGCGCGCCGAGTAATCCATGCCGGTTACCGCGTTGAAGTGTCGTGCCAGTTCAAAACTGGCACGCCCGGTAGCGCAGCCGATGTCCAGCGCCTGACCGCGCGCGGCACAGTGCGGCAGCAGTTTTTCCACCAGCGCCGCCGCGTAGTTAGGCACGTTGTAGTAGCTCGGCCCGTACTGGAAATCGAGATACTGCGACACCATGCTGTCAGTTTCATAGGGATTGAGCTCCATGCTCTCTTCATGGGAAGAAACCACATAGCGGAAACCGGCGTGCTGGAAGAAGTGACGACGGAAAGCGTAGCGCGCAGATTTCAGCGCTTCGTTGCCGGTGGAAATCCAGCTGCCACCTTTGATCAGCGCATGTTTGCCATCAAAGGTCGGCGTCGAGAAGTCGTCGTACAGCGGATGCACCTTAAAGCCTTCGAAACCGTTGGTTGGCGTCGTGGTCCACTGCCAAACGTTGCCGACGATGTCGTAAAACTCACCCTGCGCGAAACGGTCGACGGGGCTGGAGGAAGCCCAATACGCCAGATTGATATT
>NZ_DAMBSA010000452.1:0-3577 GCF_032054795.1 Pantoea sp. CTOTU49201 | reverse complement strand
CATGCTGGATGCTGAACCCGATATTCGCGGCATGAACCTGGTGGGTTATGACGCGATGGCTCTGGGTAATCACGAATTCGATAAACCGCTTAGCGTGCTGCAAAAGCAGCAGAAGTGGGCCAAGTTTCCTTTCCTTTCGGCCAACATCTATCAAAAAGGCACCGACACGCGCTTATTCAAGCCGTGGGCGACCTTTAACCGCATGGGGCTGAAGATTGCGGTGATCGGCCTGACCACTACCGACACGCTGCGTATTTCCAATCCAGAAAACATTGCGACGATAGATATTCGCGATCCGGTGAAAGAGACCGAAAAAGCGGTGACGGAACTACGCGCCAGCGAAAAGCCTGATGTCATCATCGCGCTGACACACATGGGCCACTACGACGACGGTCAGCACGGCAGCAATGCGCCGGGTGATGTGGAGCTGGCGCGCAGTCTGCCGCCGGGCACCATCAACGTGATCATTGGCGGCCATTCGCAGGATGCGGTGTGCATGGAGAAAGAGAACGTTAGCGTAAAAGATTATCAGCCGGGCCAGCCTTGCCAGCCGGATCGACAAAACGGCGTGTGGATCATGCAGGCGAAAGAGTGGGGCAAATTTGTTGGACGCGGCGACTTCACCTTCCGCAATGGCGAGCTGACGCTGGAGAATTACCAACTAATCCCGGTCAACCTCAAGCACAAAGTGAAGAATCTTGATGGCAGCGAATCCTGGCTCACCTGGCAGGAACAGATCCCGCCGAACAGCGCGATGATGAAGCTGTTAACGCCTTTCCAGCTGCGTGCCGGCAAGAAGCTGGATGTCAAAGTCGGCAGCAGCGACGGCGTGTTTGTCGGCGAGCGCGACAAAGTACGCTTCGAGCAGACCAATCTTGGGCAGCTGATTTTGCGTGCGCAGATGGCGGCGACCAAAGCGGACTTTGCGGTGATGAGCGGCGGCGGCATCCGCACTTCGCTGGCGCAGGGCAATCTCAGCTGGCGCGATTTGCTGCAAGTACAGCCGTTCGGCAATCAGGTGGTTTCCGTTACGCTGAGCGGCAATGAGCTGCTGAGTTATCTGGCGACGGTGGCCAATATCAAAGTGGATTCCGGCGGCTTCGCCCAGTTCAGCAACATCAGTCTGGTGGCGGATGGCAAAGGCGTCAGCGACGTGAAGATTAACGGCGAACCGCTGCAAAAGGATAAAACCTACCGCATGGCGACCAACAGCTTTAACGCCAGCGGCGGCGACGGCTATCCGAATATTGAAACCCATGCTGGATTCAGCAACCGCGGCCAGCGCGATGCGGATGTGCTGCGTGACTATGTCAGCCAGCATTCGCCATTGAAGGTAAGTGATTATCAACCGAGCGGGATTGTGCATCTGACGGCGGCGCAAATTGAAGAGCGCAACAAAGCGCAGGAGAAGCAGCGCAAGCCAAGCTATCCGCAGATGATTCTGGCGTGGATCTGGCCGCGCGCCGCACAGCAACATTGAACTCTGCACACGTAGGGTCGCCATTCATGGCGACCTCTTTTCAAATACGCATCACGCCTGACAGGATTTCTGCGTCACCCAACGGTGGCGCAACTTATCCCATATCCAGTTGTAAACCATGGTGTAGGGCAGGAAGAACAGGAAGAACGCCACTTCCAGCACAAAGGCTTCCAGCAGCGAAATATTCAGCATCCAGGCAGCAATCGGCAAGCCAATCAGGATAAACCCGCCTTCAAAGCCCAGCGCATGCATCGCGCGCAAACCGAATCCGCGTTTGACCTGCGGCGGCCAGATGCGATCAAAACCGCTGTTATAGATCATGTTCCACAGCATGGCGACGGTCGACAGCATGATCGCCAGCGCGCCCATCTGAAACAGCGGTTTCTCCATGATCCAGGCAGCCAGCGGCGCAACAGTGATAAGTGCCAACCCTTCAAAGCCTGCGGCATGACAAAAACGTTCTTTCAGCGAACGGGTACGCATATAAACCTCCTTATTGGTGACAGCACGCATTTTCACACTGTGTGATGCTAAGATAAAATGATCACCTATCGATAAAAGCGATGGTTCACCATGAAGTATTCCCCGGAATCCCTTGAGGCGTTTGTACAAACTGTGGCCAGCGGCTCCTTTTCGGCGGCGGCGCGCGCGTTGGGCAAAAGCCAGTCCACCATCAGTAGCGCAATCGCGAATCTGGAAGATGATCTCGGTTTCACGCTGTTTGATCGCAGCGGCCGTCAGCCGGTGCTCACTGAGCAAGGTCAACGCGCGCTGGCGCAGGTGCAGCAAATTTTGGCGGCAAGCCAGCGGCTGGACGAGCTGGCAGTGCGCTTGTCACAGGGTGTTGAGCCGCGTCTCAGCATGGCGATTTCCGATTTTTGGCAGGCCGATCACCATGAAAATCTGCTAAACCGGTTTGAGGCTCGTTATCCAGATATCGAATTCGAGTGCATGATCGCCGAGGATGCTGATGCGTTAGATCTGATACAAGCCGGGCGCGTGCATCTTGGTGTGGTGCGCGCGCAGCCACAACTGCCGCCGGATTTGGCGGTGGCGCGCTTACAGGTTGGCGCGCAGATGGCGATCTATCTGCATCAGGATCACGCTTTTTCCCAGTTGGATCAGGTCAGTGATGGGCAGTTGGGTGAGCTACGGCATCTGCGGCTTAATACCTGGGTACAAAACCGCGATCCGCTGCCAGCGGGGCGCGTGTGGGCCGCTCCGTCTTACTTACTTTTACTTGAGATGGCGGAGCAGGGTTTTGGCTGGAGTATATTGCCGCGCTGGCTGGTGGAGCAGTTTGGGCATCAGGTGCTGAAGGAGTTGCCGGTGCCGGGCTGGCCACAACGTATTGCGGTGGATGTGGTGTGGTCGCGACGTAATCCGCCGGGACCGGCCGGGCGCTGGATGATTGATCAGCTTTGCGCCCAGCAGCCCGATTAATCGCGCCGTGCGATATCGGCCAGCGGCGCGTCCAACAGGCGAGACAAATCTTGTGCGGCCAACTCCAGATCCAAGCCGCGTTTGCCACCGGAGATAAAAATGGTGGCAAATTCGGCCGCTTGCTGATCGATCACCGTTGGCAGGCGTTTTTTTTGACCTAACGGGCTGATGCCGCCCACCAGATAACCGGTCACGCGCTGTGCCAGCTGTGGATCGGCCATATCCGCTTTTTTCGCGCCCAGCGCTTTGGCGACCTTTTTTAGATCCAGCTGGGTTGAGACTGGCGTCACCGCAACCGCCAGCGCTTTGGCATCGCCGTTGAGCGATACCAGCAAGGTTTTGAACACCTGACGCGCATCGAGATTTAGCTTACGCACCGCTTCGTCGCCAAAGTTGGTTTCGTGGCTATCGTGATCGTACGGATGCAGGGTAAAGGTGACTTTTTGTTTTTCCAGAAGTTTTACCGCGGGCGTCATGATCGGTCCTTGTTAGGAAAATTCTTATTTCAGTTTTGATGGAAAAACAGTGGCGAAATTCTGAACTTTGCGCGAGAATTGGCCCGCGCCAGCAAGAGATTGTTGGTGATAACCAAAATCATAAACAAATTCCTCTTTGACGGGCCAATATCATTATTGGCCTTCTTTTTTTGTGTTT
>NZ_DAMBSA010000451.1:0-3579 GCF_032054795.1 Pantoea sp. CTOTU49201 | reverse complement strand
CAGCTGATGTTCGCTAAATTGCGTCATACCTGCCTCCGTAAGCAGCAAATCAAGCTGTGACTAACCGGTGAGTGGCCAACAGTTCGAGTGATTTCACGCGCGCCTGCTCTTCAGCCACCGGCGTATCAATCACGAACTCTTCAATGCCGAAGTGCTGATGCAGCGCATCCAGCTTGGCATGCACCTGCGCGGCGGTGCCTTTCAGCAGCGATGGCGTGCGTGGTTCGATCACGTAATCGCTGTAACCGCCCTGACGCACGTAACGTTCGGCCTGCTCGACGCTGCCGACGTTAACGCTTGGGCCATCTTTCACGCTGACGTGATACACGCGCAGGTTATCCACCAGCAGATCGGCTTCTGCCGGAGAATCTGCCACCACCACTTGCACCGCCACCAGCGCGCGCTGGCCGTTGCTGTGCTGGCGATAGCTGTTGAGGACTTTTTCCATTAATTGCGGATCGCCATTGTGGTGCGCAGCGAACACCAGTTGCCAGCCGAGCTCCGCCGCCAGTTTGGCGCTCTCTTCGCTGGCACCCAGAAGGAAGCGATTGGCCGGACGCGGCGGCTGCGGCGTGGCACGAAGAATCTCTTCGTCGCCCACCGGCGGCACTTGCAGCCAGCTATCCAGCAGCGTCAACTGTTCGGCGAAGCTGCCTTTCTCCTGCAGATGCACGCCAAGCTGCAGCGCACGCGTCGAGAGCGGCAAGCCGCCCGGCGCTTTGCCGACACCGACATCAATGCGTCCGGGCGCTAATGACGCCAGCAGGTTGAAGTTTTCCGCCACTTTGTACGGGCTGTAGTGTTGCAGCATCACGCCGCCGGAACCGACGCGAATATGTTGCGTCTGTCCGATGATCCAGGCGATCAGCAGTTCCGGCGACGGGCTCGCCAGACGATCGCTGTTGTGATGTTCCGCCAACCAGAAGCGGTGATAACCCCAGCTTTCCGCCTGCTGCGCCAGCTGTAAAGTGCGGTGAAGCGCGTGGCTGGCTGTCTCTCCATCAGCAATCGGCGATTTATCCAGCAAACTCAGTCGGTATGACATGCGCCTTATCCTTTTCGTCATGAATATGGCGAGTAGTGTGTGGCGCAGAAGGCGGGTTCGTAAAACATGATATTGTCGTATCTATATTTACTTTATGCATATCAGGGAGATAGATTGGACCATTTGGTTTAAACTCCTTTGAAAACACACAATTATCCCCGCTAAATATGGATTGTTGCGGCGATGTTTTGAAAATGTGATATTCAATATAAAATTATTAAAACATCGTTTCAAAATGTGACGCAATTCATCCAATCGCAATTCCCTTATTTTTCCAGCCACTATTTTCTCTATGCTGGCAACACGCGGCACCTCTCGACAAAATCAATGCGCCGCACCTTCCTGCCTCCCCCTTAGCTGGAGAAAAAGCATGACGTTTAAAAAATTACTTCTGGTAGTTTCGTTATCCTCTGCGGCAGCGTTTTGCCCTGCTGTGGCGTCCGCTAAAGTCATCAAAGTAGCCGAAGTACAACCAGCGGGTTATCCCACCGTGGTGGCACTGGAACACATGGGCGAGAAACTGAAAAAAGCCACTGACGGGCGGTTAGAAATGAAGGTTTACGCCGGTGGCGTATTGGGGGATGAAGACCAAACGCTGCAGCAGGTGCAACTGGGCGCGATTGATATGATTCGCGTATCGCTGGCACCGGTCACCAGCATCGCGCCGGAAACCAGCGTATTAACCTTGCCGTATGTTTTTCGCGATGAGGACCATATGCACAAGGTGCTGGATGGTGATATCGGGAAAAATATCGTCGAGAAATTCGATAACGATCCCAACGCCCGCATGATTTTCCTCGGCTGGACCGATGCCGGTGTGCGCAACATGATCACCAAAAAACCGATCGCCAAACCCGAAGATCTTAAGGGCATGAAAATCCGCGTGCAAAACAGTGCGATCTCGTTGGCGACCTTGAAAGCGATGGGAGCGAATCCGGTCGCCATGGGCGTGAGCGAAGTGTTTAGCGCCATGCAAACCGGCGTGGTGGATGGCACTGAAAACAACCCGCCCACCTTTGTCGCCCACAACTATATGCCCGTCGCCAAGTACTACACCCTCACCGGCCACTTCATTCAGCCTGAAATGATTCTTTACTCCAAACCGTTGTGGAATCGTCTCTCGGCGGATGACCAGGCGTTGCTGAAGAAATTAGGTAAAGAGGCGCAGGAGGAAGAACGTCAGCTTTGGGCAACCTACACCCAGCAATCCATCGAGAAGATGAAAGCCGGTGGCGTGACCTTCCAGGAAACCGATCGTGAAACCTTCATGAAAGCCACGCAGCCGGTGCGCGATCAGTTTGGCGGCAAATATCAGGATTTGATGAAACAAATTGCTGATGTGAAGTAATCCTCCCTACGCCGCGTGCCTGCGTGGCGTTTTAACCAGGTAAACATTATGACTGCATATTCTCGTCTGATGGATGGGCTTTATTTGCTGTGCATGGCGATTGCCGCCGTCGCCTTGCTGATCATGGTAACGGTGATTCCCATCGGGATTTTCTCACGCTATGTGCTGAACGACGCGTTATCCTGGCCAGAACCGGTCGCCATCATTTGCATGATCATCTTTACCTTTATTGGTGCGCCAGTCGGGTTCCGCGCCGGTACGCATATTTGCGTCTCGATGATGACCGACCGGCTCTCGCCCGCCAATCAGCGCTGGCTGCTGAAGTTGTCTGATGCGCTGATGATCATCACCTGTCTGGTGATTTTCCGCGCCAGTTACAACCTGTGTGAAGCGATGTGGGTGCAAACGCTGGCTTCATTACCAGCCGTGACCTACGGCGAAATGTATTTGCCAATTCCGGTCGGCGCGATCTTTACGCTGTTGTTTGTGATTGAGCGATTGGTTAATGGCGATCAAAGCCAACGCGCCATCGTGACTCTTGGCGGCACCCACTAAGCGGAGAAGAAAATGGACGCACTGATTTTGATAGGCAGTTTGGTGGTGTTGCTGCTGGTGGGTTTCCCGGTGGCATTCGCCGTTGGATTGAGCGCCTTTATCGGCGCATGGTGGATCGACTTACCGCTGGAAGCGGTGGTGATTCAGATTACCAACGGCATCAATAAGTTTTCGCTGCTGACCATTCCCTTCTTTATTCTGGCTGGCGCGATCATGGCGGAAGGCGGCATTGCCCGGCGGCTGGTCAACTTTGCCTATATTTTCGTAGGCTTTATTCGCGGCGGTTTGTCGCTGGTGAATATTGTCGCCTCAACCTTCTTTGGCGCGATTTCGGGATCTTCGGTAGCGGATACCGCCTCGATTGGGTCGGTGATGATTCCGCAGATGGAGGAGAAAGGTTATCCACGTGATTTCGCTGCGGCGGTGACCGCCAGCGGCTCGGTACAGGCGGTTTTAACCCCGCCCAGCCATAACTCGGTAATTTATTCGCTCGCCACCGGCGGCGTTGTCACCATCTCTTCCCTGTTTGTCGCCGGGATCATTCCCGGCCTGCTGCTGGGTTTCTGTTTGATGGTCATGTGCCTGGGATTTGCGCGTAAACGTGGTTATCCCAAAGGCGAGCGCATCCCTT
>NZ_DAMBSA010000450.1:0-3599 GCF_032054795.1 Pantoea sp. CTOTU49201 | reverse complement strand
TATGTGCCCGGTCTGATCTGTAACCCATCAGCCCGGTCATACCTTAATGCGCACCCTACGATATCCGCACCCGACAATCGTAGGGTCGCCATTTATGGCGACCGATTCACCTGATGCACATTCCATAAAACATCACTTCACGAAGCGTGTTCATTCCCCGCCCACAAACTGTATTACCCTAACGTCTCTAATGACTTGTTTTACTTTTCGCGTGGGCAACGGCATGGCTAACAAAACACTGTATGAAAAACTGATCGATCAGCATGTGGTTCGTAAGTTAGACGATGAAGGGCATGTGCTGCTCTACATCGATCGCTCGATTCTGAATGAATACACCAGCCCGCAGGCGTTCAGCGGCCTGCGCGATCACCAGCGTCCGGTGCGTAATCCGGGCACCATTCTGCTGAATGTCGATCACGTCAATCCGACGCGACCCGAGCGCGATGAGGCGATGACCGACGCGGGCGGGCAGTTACAAGTTGATTACTTCCGTCAAAACGCCGCGCATTTTGGTATCGAACTGTTCGATGTGCTGGACCCGCGCCAGGGCATCGAACACGTGGTGGCGCACGAGCAAGGTTTGGTGATGCCCGGCATGGTGATTGCCGCAGGCGACAGTCATACCACCACTTATGGCGCGTTTGGCGCGCTCGGTTTTGGCATCGGCACCTCGGAAATCGAGCATCTGCTGGCGACGCAAACCCTGATCTATCGCACACTGAAAACCATGCTGGTGACGGTGAGCGGCGAGCTGCCGTTTGGTTGTTCGGCGAAGGACATCATCATGGCGCTGATCGAACAGATTGGCGCATCGGGCGCGACCGGATTTGCCATTGAATTTGCCGGTGAAGCCATCGAAGCGCTGAGCATGGAAGGGCGCATGACGCTGTGCAACATGGCGGTGGAAGCCGGTGCGCGCGGTGCGATTATCGCGCCAGATGAAAAAGTGTTTGCCTATATCGCCGGCAAACCGCAAATGCCGACCGGCGAGCTGTGGCAGCAGGCCATTGCGGAGTGGCGCGATTTACGTAGCGATGCTGACGCGCGCTTTGACAGCCGCATCACCATCGATTGCAGCGATCTCGAACCGAAAGTGACCTGGGGAATCAGCCCGGATCAAGCCAGCGCCATCACCGGTCGCGTGCCCGATCCGGCACAGGAAAAAGATGCGGTGAAACAACAGACGCTGCGCAGCGCGCTGAAATATATGGGACTTGAGCCCGGCACGCCGTTAGCGGAAATCGCCATCACGCATGCCTTTATTGGTTCCTGCACCAACGGCCGCATTGAGGATCTGCGCGCCGCCGCCGCGATTATCGATGGACACAAAATCGCGCCGCACGTACGCGGCATTATCGTACCGGGATCGACGCAGGTGCGTCAGCAGGCAGAAGCGGAAGGTTTAGCCGCGATTTTCGTTAACGCCGGTTTCGAATGGCGTCAATCGGGCTGCTCAATGTGCCTGGCGATGAACGAAGATGTGTTAGCGCCCGGCGATCGCTGTGCGTCTGGCACCAACCGCAATTTCCCAGGCCGCCAGGGCGCCGGTGCGCGCACGCACTTAATGAGTCCGGCGATGGTCGCCGCCGCGGCGATTGCCGGTCATCTGGTTGATGTCCGTAAATTCATGACTGCAGAGGTTTAATATGGAAGCATTTAACAACATTACTGGCCCGCTCGCGCCATTACCGGCTGCCAATATTGATACTGATGTGATCATGCCCAAGCAGTTTCTCAAAGGCATCGATCGCCAGGATTTGGATCGCGGCGTGTTCTTCGACCTGCGCTTTCTGCCTGACGGCAGCCCGAATCCCGATTTCATTCTGAATCAGCCCGGCTGGGAAAACGCTGCCTTCTTACTGGTCGGTGCCAATTTCGGCTGTGGTTCCAGCCGCGAGCATGCGGTTTGGGGACTCAATCAGCTCGGCATCCGCGCCATTATCGGCACCAGCTTTGCCGGCATCTTCGACGATAACTGCCAACGGAATGGTGTTTTGACACTGACGCTAAGCGAAGAGGATTATCAGCGCCTGTGTGCAGTGGCGAATGATGCCGCTAATAACCGCATTACCGTGTCGCTGGAACAGCAGGCAATCCTTTTCAATAATCAACGCATTGCCTTTTCGGTCAGAGCCTTGAAACGCGAGATGTTATTGGGCGGCGGCAGCGCGGTGGACTGGACGTTGCAGTACGAATCCGATATCACCCAGTTTGAAGCGCAGCATTTCGCCCAGCGTCCGTGGCTGAAACGCGGTCCAATAGTACAGGATGCACAAGCATGAGTGAGATAACGCCACGCGGTGATTCCCCCTTTATCGACGGCTTTGCGCTGAGTGATGTGCGATTGGCGAACGGCGTGACGCTGCGCGTCGCCATCGGCGGAGAAGGCCCGCCGTTACTGATGCTGCACGGACATCCGCAAAATCATCTGGCGTGGCGCAAAATTGCGCCGCAGCTGGCGCAGAAATATCGCGTGATCCTGCCGGATCTGCGCGGTTACGGCGACAGCGACAAGCCGGTAAGTGATGAGACGCATCGTGCTTACTCGAAACGCGTGATGGCAGACGATATTAGCCTGCTGATCGACGCATTAGGTTTGGAGCGCGTGGCGTTTGTCGGTCACGATCGCGGTGCGCGCGTGGGCCATCGGCTGGCGCTCGATCATCCGGAAAAACTCTCCTGCTGCGTATTCGTCGATATTGCGCCGACCGCCACCATGTATGCGTTAACTAATAAAGAATTCGCCACGCGCTATTTCTGGTGGTTCTTTTTGATTCAACCTTATCCCTTGCCGGAAACCATGATCGGCCACGATCCGGCGTTATTCCTGCGTAAACACATTGATGGGCAATTAAAAACGCCGGGCGCTACCGAAGAGGCAATATTTAACGATTACCTGCGCTGTTATCAAACGAAAGAGATGATTCACGCAGTGTGCGAGGATTATCGCGCCGCGGCGACAATTGATTTAGACGATGATGCGCAGGACAGCGATAAACGCATTGAAGCGCCGCTGCTGCTGTTATGGGGAGAAAAGGGCACTGTTGGCCAGTTATATAACGTGGTGGAAACCTGGCAGGATAAAGCGCGCCATATTCAAGGCCACGCATTACCTTGCGGTCATTCACCGCATGAGGAAGTACCCGCACTGTTTTTAAGCCAGCTTCAGCCCTTCCTGGATTCTGTGTTATAACCGGCTAAATTTCTCTAACGCTGTGATGGTTATGAAGATACTGCTTGCCGGGAAAAGTTATCAGAAGCCGCTTGAGGGCTGGCCGTCGGTTGAAGATCTGTATGTATTTATCAGTGTGGCGCGCTATGAAGGTTTTGGCCGCGCCGCCATTGAGCTCGGCCAGTCGCCATCCTATATCAGCAAGCGTATTGCCATCCTTGAAAAGCAATTGGAAACCCGGCTGTTTTTCCGCACCAACCGCGTGATGCGTCTGACGCCAGAAGGTGAAAAGGCGCTGGAAGGCGCGCTGCAAGTGGTGCATGAGATGGATTCCTTCCTCAATAACTTCCAGCAGTGGCGCGGCGAACTGACTGGCGATCTTACCGTGGCTTGTTCATTTGGTTTTGGTCAGGATTATTTGTCCGAT
>NZ_DAMBSA010000449.1:0-3604 GCF_032054795.1 Pantoea sp. CTOTU49201 | reverse complement strand
GTATTTCAGCGGGCGATTACACCGAACTGGCCTTTAAGCGTACCGGCCGACTGGCGCAGTTGCAGGTGCGTGAAGGCAGTCATGTTAAGGCTGGCGAGGTGATTGGACGACTGATCGATACCGATGCGCAATTGCGGGTAAACGATCAGCAGAACAGATTCCTGCTGGCGGATCGTCAGTATCAACGCTTCAGCGCGCTGGCCACGCGCAGTGCGGTTTCGCAGGCAGATATGGATGTGCAAAAGGCGAACCGCGACTCCGCCGCCGTGGCGCTCAACATCGCCAAAGAGGAGCTGGATTATCACACCTTGCGCGCACCCTTTGACGGCATCGTCACCAGCGTAGCATCGCAAAATCATCAGGTGGTTGCCGCCGGACAAATGGTGGCGGTGATCAGCCGCAACGATGTGCTGGATGTGATTTTCAGCGTGCCGGAAAACCTGTTCACCAGCCTCGACGTGCATAACCTGAGTTATAAGCCAGAGATCAGCCTGAATGCGCTGCCGGGCCGGACGTTTCGCGCAGCATATAAAGAGCATCGCGCAGAAGCTGATGCCGCCACGCTAACCTGGCAAGTGGTGCTGACCATGCCGCGTCCGACGGATTTACCGCAGGTCAGCGGCTTGAGCGGTACGGTGAAAGTGCAAATGCATAATCTGCCCACTTCCAATGGCACGCCGCTGCTGCGCGTACCCGCCAACGCGGTGTTTAACCCGAATCATAGCCTGCCGAATCAGCCTTACGTGTGGCTGGTGAGCGGTGAAGGCGATGTGCTTAACGTCCAGCAGCAGCCGGTGGTGGTGGGAAAACTCAATGCGCAGGGCATCGAAATTCTCTCCGGCTTAAAAGTGGGCGATCGCATTGTGGTCGCGGGCGTCAGCGATCTGCGTGATGGTCAGGCGGTGCGCCTGTGGACACGCGAGCGAGGTCTGTGATGCGCCTGCTGGAACAGTTTCTCAAATACCCGATTCGCAGCTGGCTGGTGATCCTGCTGCTCGGCGTGGGCGGCATTTTTGCGCTGCTCAATATTGGCCGACTAGAAGACCCGCTTTTCACCATCAAATCGGCGGTGATCGTGACGCACTATCCCGGCGCATCGGCGCAGCAGGTGGAAGAGGAAGTCACGCTGCCGCTGGAGAACGCCTTGCAGCGCTTGCCGTCGCTCGACAACGTCAGTTCGATCTCCAGCAACGGTTTGTCGCAGATCACCGTTACGATTCACAGCCACTATCGCGCCGACGATTTGCCACAGGTGTGGGATGAACTGCGTCGCCGCGTTGACGATGCCACGCGCCAGTTTCCTCCCGGCGTCAGCGCACCGCTGGTAAATGACGACTTTGGCGATGTGTACGGCTACTTCTTTACCCTGTCGGGCGAGCACTTCACCAACAGCGAGCTGCGGACTTACGCCGATCAGCTGCGGCGTGAGCTGAATCTGGTGCCCGGCGTGGCGAAAGTGGCGATTGCCGGCATCGAGCAGGAGCAGGTGAATATCACGCTCTCCAGCCAGAAGATGGCGGCGCTGGGTGTGACGCCGCAGCGCCTGGCCGCGTTGCTCAATAGCGTTAATGCCGTTTCCGATGCAGGCCAGATTCGCCTCGGCAATGAAGCCATCCGCTTCCATCCCACCGGCGAATTCCAGTCGCTGGACGAGATCGGCGCGCTGCCGATCTCTGCGCCCGGCAGCAGCCAGCAAGTGTTGCTACGCGATATCGCCACACTCAGCTATGGCGTGACCGATCAGCCGGGAAATCTCTATCACGCTAACGGCAACGCCGCGCTGGCGATGGGCGTTTCCTTTGCGCCTGGCGTCAACGTCATCGACGTTGGCGATGCGTTAAGTGCCAAAATCCAACAGCATCAGCAGGCCAAACCGCTCGGCATCGATCTTAACGTGTTTTATAACCAGGCGCAGGAAGTGAAGCAGTCAGTGGATGGCTTCATCAATAACTTCCTGATGGCGTTGGCGATTGTGGTGGGAACGCTGCTGCTGTTTATGGGCGTACGCAGCGGCATGGTGATCGCCGCCTCGCTGGCGCTCAATGTGCTGGGCACGCTGCTGATCATGTATCTGTTTAAGCTTGAGCTGCAGCGCGTGTCGCTGGGTGCGCTGATTATCTCCCTCAGCATGCTGGTGGATAACGCCATCGTGGTGGTGGAAGGCATCAAGGTCGATCGCCAGCGCGGCAAGCCGTTGCAACAGGCGATGATGCAGATGGTGAAACGCAGCGCGCTGCCGCTGCTCGGCGCTACGGTGATCGCCATCATTGCCTTCGCGCCGATAGGGTTATCACAGGATTCCACCGGCGAATACTGTAAATCGCTGTTCCAGGTGCTGCTAATTTCTCTGCTGCTCAGTTGGATCACCGCGCTGACGTTGACGCCGGTATTCGTGCAGTGGATGGATGGTCGGCAGGTTGTCAGCAAAGAAACCGCGCAGCCTTATCAGGGCGTGGTGTTCCGCCTGTATCGCCGTATGCTCACCACGCTGCTGCGCTTCCGCATCACGACCTTGCTGTTGATGGCCGCGTGTCTGGCAACCTCGATCTATGGCTTTGGCTACGTGAAGCAGAACTTCTTCCCTGCTTCCAATACGCCGATTTTCTTCACCGATCTGTGGCTGCCGTATGGCACCGATATCCATTACACCGCGCAAACCGCGCGTGAGATTGAAGGCTGGATCAACCAGCAGCCGGGCGTCACCAGCACCGTGACGACCATTGGTCAGGGCGCGATGCGGTTTACGCTGACCTACGATGCGACACGTCAGTACAGCAATTACGGGCAGATTATGGTGCGCGTGCAGGACGCGAAGCAGCTGGAAACGCTGGCGCAGCAGACAGAACAGTACATCCACGATCATTTCCCGCAGGTGACGGAGCGCATCAAACGCATCAATTTCGGCAGTGCCAGCGACAGCGCCATTGCGCTGCGCGTAACTGGCCCCGATCCCATTACGCTGCGCCAGATTGCCAGCCAGATAGATGACATTTTCCTCGCCGAAGGCAGCGCGTTTCCGCCGCGTAATGACTGGCAGGCGCGCAGTAAAGTGATCCGTCCGCAGTATTCGCCTCTGCGCGGTCAGGAGCTGGGCGTGGACAAGCGTGATATCGACCGGGCGCTGCGTATCAACTTCAGTGGCGATAGCGTCGGCCTGCTGCGCGAAGGCTCGCGGTTGATGCCGATCATGCTGCAAACCGCCGAGCAGGAGCGGCAGAATATCGATCATCTTGGCAATGTTCAGGTGTGGAGTCAGGCGCAGCAGCGCTATGTACCGCTGGCCAATCTGGTGAGTGATTTCCAGCTGGAATGGGAAGACCCGCTGATTATGCGCCGCGATCGCATGCGTGTATTGACGGTGCAAACCGATCCCGATCCTGCCAGCGGCCGCACCGCTGCAGAGATTGTGGCGCGGGTGCAGCCGGCCATCGATCAGCTGAAGTTGCCCGCCGGATACCATCTGGAATGGGGCGGTGACCTGGAGAGTTCTCGTGATGCCCAAAGCGGTCTGCTTGGCTCGCTGCCATTGGGTTTCCTCGCGATGTTTATCATTACCGTGCTGATGTTTAACTCGCTGCGCGATGCGCTGGCGATCTGGATTACC
>NZ_DAMBSA010000448.1:0-3606 GCF_032054795.1 Pantoea sp. CTOTU49201 | reverse complement strand
CGGAAACATCTCCGGCGGCATTTCACTCAGGCGCAACGCGATATCCACGCCTTCACTCACCAGTTCAGCCACACGATCGTCGAGCGCGATGGTCAGATGCAGTTCAGGGTTCGCGCGTTGCAGCGCCAGCAAATGCGGCAGAAAGCGCTGGCCTAATCCGCTGGGTAACTGGATATGCACGCTGCCTTGCAGCGCTTGCTGCGCCGGACGCAACTGGCTCTCCACCTCCTGCATGGCGGCAAGCAGCGGCTGCATCTGCTGTAAATAACGCTCGCCCTGCTCGGTTAATTTCATGGCGCGCGTGGTGCGGTGCAGCAACACGATGCCGAGTTCATCCTCCAGCGCGGCGATTTGCTGACTTACAGCGGATTGTTTCATGCCGCACAGGCGCGCCGCCGCCGAAAACGATCCGGCTTGCGCCACGCGAATGAAGGTGTTGATGGCGTTGAGTTTGTTATTCATTTAATGATTTTTCTGATAAGTGACATCTGAATTGTGGGATATCAGCAATAAAAATAGTAGATAACACTGCAGCTGTCTTGTTCACAGGAGAATCATCATGTCGCAAACACATAACGTCGCATTGGTAGCGGGCGCTACCGGGATTGTTGGCAGTCAGCTGGTCACCGCACTGCGTCAGCAGGATTGGCAGATAATCGGCCTGACGCGCCAGCCCGGAGCCTCAACGCACGATATCCCTTTCATCTACGTTGATCTGCTGGATGCGCAACAGAGCGCGCAGGCGCTGGCCCCGCTCAATCAGGTCACGCATATCTTCTACAGCGCGTGGCTGAATGCCGCCAGCTGGCGCGAGATGGTCGACCCTAACGTGACGATGCTGCGCAATCTGGTGGTCAACATCGATAAGGTTGCGCCGCTGCGCAGCGTCAGTTTGATGCAGGGATACAAAGTGTATGGCGCGCATTTGGGGCCGTTTAAAACGCCCGCACGAGAAAGCGATGCTGGCGTGGCGGGAGCCGAATTCAATGCGGAACAGCTGCGCTGGCTCAGTGACTTTCAACGCGGAAAAAGCTGGCATTGGCACGCCTTGCGCCCCGGCGTGGTCGGCAGCGCGGTGCCCGGTAATGCCATGAACCTGGCGCTGAGCATCGCGCTCTATGCATCGCTGTGTAAATCTCAGGGTTTGCCGCTGCGTTTTCCCGGTTCTTCACTCACCTGGCACAGCATGGTCGATCACACCGATGGCGGATTGCTGGCGCAGGCCACGCTGTGGGCGGCCAATGCGCCTGGCGCCCACAATCAGGCATTCAACGTCAACAACGGCGATTTGTGGCGCTGGAGCGAGTTATGGCCGGCGATCGCCCGCTGGTTTGAACTGGAATGCGCGCCAGCGGTAAATCTGTCGTTTCATCAGCTTTTCCAGGATTACCGCGATCAATGGCAAACCCTCGCTGAACAACATCAGCTGATCGAACCGGATATCTTGCAGCTGAATGATGGGCAATTTGCCGATTTTGTTTTTGGCTGGGAATACGACATGTTTGGTGACGGCAGCAAATTAAGGCGCGCAGGTTTTAGCGGATATCAGGCAACGGATGAGATGTTTTTTACGTTGTTTGCGCAGTTACGCGCAGCACGCATTATCCCTTAAGCCAACAGGGAAGCCTGCGCTTCCCTGTTATTAATCGATTAATGCAAAATAGTTTTAGAGAAAACCTGAATCACTACAATGCCCAGCCCGATTAACATTAAGCCCGCCATTGCAGCGAAATCCAGTTTCTGGTTGTAGAAAAAATAAGACATGACCGACACCAAAAATATGCCCATTCCGGCCCAGATAGAATAAGCAATGCCGACATTCATCTGTTTAACCACTTGAGATAATCCATAAAATGAAATGGCATAACCGATTACCACAACCACGCTGGGAATAAGGCGTGAGAATCCTTGCGAAGCCTTCATCATGGTTGTGGCAATCGTCTCAGCGACGATGGATATCGCCAGTATCACGTAAACATTATTCATAAAGCCCTTTTAAATGCCCGAGAGTAAACACGCATTATAGAGTAGCTGTTAGAGGTTGTTTTTCCAACGGATTAAATCGCGCTTCAGTAACGTCAGACCAATCGCCACCACCATAATATCTTTAAAAATAAACGAATCGAGTCCGCCTAACTGCGGTAACAGGCTCAGCGTGACTAACCCGGTGAGAATCAACAATCCAGCGCCTATCATGCCTAAATCCGGACGTTTGAAACCCGCAATAAGCAGAATAACCGTGATGAGTTCAACCACACCAAGAAAATAGCTGCTGCCATGCAGGCCAAGGAAGTAGGGAAAAATACTCAGCCATGTTTTGGTAAATATGGGTTCCAGCGCCTGAACTTCGAATTCAAACCACTTCGCCATACCAAAAACCAGGAAAATAATAATCACCGATAATCGCAATACCATCGGTTCTTTGCTCGCGAGGAAATGGACCACTCGTGAAGTACAGACTTGTTTAGCTGTTGTCATAATAAACTCTCCAGTGATTTATGCAGCCAGCTCAATAAGAAATGAGCTGGCATAAAGTCATGGTTCATGATGTCGATTACATCTCAACGCTGTCATATAAGGTGGCGGTGGCATAACCCTGATGACGCGTGTTGATATATGTCACGCGATAAAAATCACTGCCCTTCATCTCGGCTTTCGCCGCCAGTTTTGTCACCAGTTCACTGTGCGTACCGCCCTGCACGCTGATACTGCCGGTACGCACCACATTTTCACTGCTGTCACGCGTGAGTTCCTGAGCTGCGTTAGAGAAAAATGGGATCAAAACCAAAACTGCAATGATTGCGCTTTTCATAATACCTTCCTTTTGTTAGTGTTCGCTAAAATATATAACGCAGCTGAAGAGCAAACGCACCACATTTTATTAGTGAACACTAAAATATGTGATGGATTTATCATAAAGTTCAGGTCGAAAGGGAGTTATGTCAATGAATGTCAACAAAAAATCAGGCAGACCGCGTCTGTTACCCAAAGAAGAGCTGGCGGCGATCATGTTCTCGATCTTTGCTAACAAAGGTTATGAAGCCACGTCACTCAACGATCTTACCCAGGCAACCGGTACCAAACCCGCCACCTTGTACCAGGCTTTTGGTAATAAAGAAGGGATGTTTATCGCTGCGCTTGAACACTACAAAGCGACGTGGCTGGCAGATTTAGAGGGGATTCTTTCCTCTGATGAATTGAGTTTTAGCAATAAAATTAAGCAGTTCCTGTTTTCCGCTTTTAACCTTTTTTCCTGCGAAGGCAAACCGCCAGGCTGCTTGTTAGTGTTTTCCGCGCTCTCATTTCGCCCTGAAGCCTCATCGTTAGGCGCTGAATTATTCAATGAACGTCATGCATTTAAAGTGTGGATCATCGAGGAAGCGCAGCGTGCACAGCAGAACAACACCCTTTCAGGCAAATTATCACCGGAAGAAACCGCTGAATTTATTCTGACTTTCGAAAGCGGTTTAGCATTGATGGCGCTGGATAATCCCGACCAGAAGGTGATTAACAGTATGATCGATAAGATGATCGACGCAGTGATGTGCGAGTGAGGCCAGGTATTGTGTAATGCTTGTCAGTTATTGCTTTGAATAAGTAGCGGGC
>NZ_DAMBSA010000447.1:0-3640 GCF_032054795.1 Pantoea sp. CTOTU49201 | reverse complement strand
GCTGGGCTGAATATCCCGGCAAGAAACCTAAGCAGACTTTGCCAGAACGCAGTGGCTGGATGTTGATGATGCAGGATGGTGATGATGTGTGGTTAGAGCAGCGTCCGCCGGTTGGCCTGTGGGGCGGATTGTTCTGCTTCCCACAATTTACAAGTGAGCAAGCGCTAACTGACTGGCTAACCGAGCGCGGCATTCATGCCAAACCTCAGCAGCTCACCGCGTTCCGCCATACCTTCAGCCATTTCCACTTAGACATTGTGCCTATGTGGCTAGCATGGCCTTCGGCTGGGTCGCTGATGGATGAAGCGGGCGGTCTCTGGTATAACTTAGCGCAACCACCGTCAGTGGGTTTGGCGGCGCCGGTTGAGCGCTTGCTGCATGAATTGCGCCATCCCCAGCAGCTTACGCGTCGAGCAGACGTGACCGAAGAGGAAGAGTAATGAGCCGCACCATTTTTTGTACTTATCTGCAACGCGACGCTGAAGGTCAGGACTTTCAGCTCTATCCTGGCGAGCTAGGTAAGCGCATCTTTAATGAGATCTCCAAAGAAGCCTGGCAGCAGTGGATGTCCAAGCAAACCATGCTGATCAATGAGAAGAAATTGAGCATGATGAATCCGGAAGATCGCAAAGTGCTGGAGAAGGAGATGATCAATTTCCTGTTCGAAGGCAAAGATGTGCACATTGAAGGTTACACCCCGCCAGAAAAATAACCGTTCAGGGCTTCCCTTTGAGGCCCTCTTTTTCGATTCAGGCACGCATTAACAATGAATAAAAAACTGATAGCGCTCTTGGTGATTGCACCACTTTTGGTCTCCTGCTCCGGACAAAAAAAATCGCAGTACCATGAAGAGTGGGTCAAGGACACCAACGGTTTTGATATTTTGATGGGTCAGTTTGCCCACAATATTGAAAACATTTGGGGAATCAATGAAGTTCTGATCGCCGGACCGAAAGATTACGTCAAATATAGCGACGGCTATTACACCCGCAGTCACATCAACTTTGACAGCGGTAGCATCACCATTGAGACCATTTCCGGCACCGATCCGATGGCCAGCCTGCGTCAGGCGATCATCACCACGCTGTTGATTGGCGAAGATCCGGGCAATGTCGATCTCTACTCCGATGCCAACGATATTCAAATCAGTAAAGAGCCGCTGCTGTACGGCCAGGTGCTGGATAATACCGGCCAGCCAATTCGCTGGCAGGGCCGCGCCGGCAGCTTTGCTGATTACCTGATTCAAAACAAACTGCAGAAACGCACCTCCGGATTACACGTCATCTGGTCGGTTACCATTCCGATGGTGCCAAACCACCTCGACAAACGTGCGCACAAATATCTGCCGATGGTGCGTAAAGCCGCTGAGCAATATGGCGTCGATGCGTCACTGATTCTGGCTATTATGCAGATTGAATCGAGCTTCAACCCGTATGCGGTTAGCCATGCTGATGCGCTGGGACTGATGCAGGTGGTGCAGCATACCGCCGGTGTCGATGTGTTCCGCATGAAGGGCAAAGGCGGCAAACCGAGCCGCAGCTATCTGCTTGATCCTGAGAATAATATTGATGCGGGCACCGCGTATTTGTCGCTGCTGCAGAGAAGTTATTTAGGCGGGATTCAGGATCCGACATCACGGCGTTATGCGGTGATTACGGCGTACAACGGCGGTGCGGGCAGCGTGCTGCGCGTGTTCTCCAGCGATAAGGATCGCGCGTTCTCGTCAATAAATAGTATGTCGCCGACGGAAGTTTACCAGACGCTGACCACCAATCATCCATCGGCGGAATCGCGGCGTTATCTGTATAAAGTGAGCCAGGCGCAGCGCAGTTATCGTCGGTTTTAAGCTGGTGCGGTTTGCCCCTCATCCCAACCTTCTCCCGCCTGCGGGAGAAGGAGCTAAAAATTCCCTCTCCCGCTAGCGGGAGAGGGTTAGGGTGAGGGCAATCAGCTCACCATCATATTCGCCACTAGACACAAACGCCCGCTCTCATCTTCTTCGGTGTAAACCCCTTGCAGCTCCGGCGAGAAGCCCGGCAGCAGGTTGATGCCCTCTTACAGCGCGAGGAAATAGCGCTGCACCGCGCCGCCCCACACTTCGCCAGGCACCACGCACAACACGCCCGGCGGATACGGTAACGCGCCTTCGGCCGCAATGCGCCCTTCGGCTTTGGCAATCGGCACCAGCTCCACTTCGCCGCGAATATAGGCCTGATGCGCATCCTGCGGATTTAATTTCACCGGCGGGAAACAGGCTGAACGGAACATCGCTTTCTGCAGATCCTTCACATCGAAACTGACGTAGAGATCGTGCATCTCCTGACACAAGCGGCGCAGCGTGTAACCTTTGTAGCGCTCGATATTCTTGCGATACACGCTCGGCAGCACTTCCGCCAGCAGCGCATCCTCGCGCACGTGCTGCTCAAACTGCACCAGCATCGCCACCAGATGCGCCATCTTTTCCGGCGTTTCTGCTGGCGTTAGCAGAAACAGAATCGAGTTGAGGTCGCACTTCTCCGGCACGATGCCGTTCTCGCGCAGATAGTTGGCCAGAATAGTCGCTGGAATACCGAAGCTGGTGTACTCACCGCTGGCGGCATCAATGCCCGGCGTGGTAAGCAGCAGCTTGCAGGGATCAACCAGATACTGTTGTTGCGCGTAACCTTCAAAGCCGTGCCACTTCGCGCCCGGTTCCAGGCTGAAGTAAGCGGGATCGGCGGCGATAGCTTCCGTTTCAGCCGCTTGCCACAGTTTGCCGTGGACCTTCTCCGGCAGGAACGGCTGAATCATCTCGCAACGTTCCAGAATCGCCTTGCGCGCATCAATGCCGATAGTGACGCACTCGTGCCACATGCTGCGTCCCGCCTCGCCTTTATGCATGCGGGCGTTGATATCCAGCGCGGCAAACAGCGGATAGAACGGGCTGGTTGAGGCGTGCAGCATAAACGCATTATTGAGGCGCTTGTGCGGACAGAAACGCTTCTGCCCACGGATGTGATTGTCTTTTTTGTGGATCTGCGACGTCTGCGAGAAACCGGCCAGCTGCTTGTGCACCGATTGCGTGACAAAGATGCCCGGATCGTTCTCGTTCAACTCCAGCGTTAGCGGCGAACAGCCGGCCATCAGCGGAATAAACTGCTCGTAGCCAACCCACGCCGAATCGAACAGGATGTAATCGCACAGATGGCCGATGCGATCGACCACCTGACGCGCGTTGTACACCGTGCCATCGTAGGTGCCGAGCTGAATAATCGCCAGGCGGAAAGGTCGCTGATCGTTGGCACGATCGGGTGCCACTTTAGCGATTTCTTCACGCAGATAAGCATCGTCAAAACAGTGCGCATCAATGCCGCCGATAAAGCCAAACGGATTGCGCGCCGCTTCCAGATAGACCGGCGTCGCGCCCGCCTGAATCAGCGCGCCGTGATGGTTGGATTTGTGGTTGTTACGGTCAAACAGCACCAGATCGCCGCGCGTCAGCAGTGCGTTGGTCACCACTTTGTTGGCGCTGGACGTGCCGTTGAGCACGAAGTAAGTTTTGTCGGCGTTAAACACTTTCGCCGCGAACTTCTGCGCATCTTTGGCTGAGCCTTCGTGGATCAGCAGATCACCGAGCTTGACGTCGGCGTTGCACATATCC
>NZ_DAMBSA010000446.1:0-3641 GCF_032054795.1 Pantoea sp. CTOTU49201 | reverse complement strand
CGGCGCCTTATGATCGCCTCATTACCACCAACGTGCGCTTCTGGAAAGACAGCGGCATTGCGGTGGATATGTCGGCATCCGGCATGCGCGTAGAGATGGGATCGCTCACCACGCTGTTCAGCGGCGGCGTCAGTTTTGACGTGCCGGACGGCGCCGAACTGGGCCGGGCTGCGGAGAACAAAGCGGAATACCATCTGTACGACGATCAGCGCAGCATCCAGGATTCGCTCTACAGCGCTCACACCGATTTCCTGCTGTTCTTCACCGATTCGATTCGTGGATTGCAGGTTGGCGCACCGGTTGAGTTCCGTGGCATTCGTCTGGGTACGGTTTCACAAGTGCCTTACATGATTCCAGGCGTGAACCAGGCGCTGAATACTGACTATCGTGTGCCAGTGCTGATTCGCATTGAGCCGGACCGTTTTGTTAATCGTCTGGGCGGGGATTTCAATCTTGAGCAGCATCTGCAGGAAGGCAAAAAACGCGGTCTGCGTGCGACGCTGAAGACCGGCAACCTGCTTTCTGGCGCGCTGTTTATCGACCTCGATTTCTACGACAACGCACCGGCATATAAAGGCCCTAACGAAGTGGCTGGCCTGGAAGTGATTCCAACCGTCAGCGGCGGCCTGGCGCAGATTCAGCAGAAATTGATGGCGGCGCTGGATAAGATTAACGGCTTGCCACTTAACCCTGTGCTGAACGAAGCCACCGGTACCTTGAAAGAGAGCCAGCGCACGCTGCAGCAGCTGCAAAAAACGCTGGATAACCTCAATCAGGTCACGGCGAATCCGGCGATGAAAACTCTGCCTTCAGATATGCAGCAAACCCTGCGCGAACTGAATCGCAGCATGAAAGGTTTGCAACCTGGTTCGCCGGCTTATAGCAAGCTGGTGGGCGATATGCAGCGGCTTGATCAGGTTCTACGTGAACTGCAGCCGGTGCTGAAAACTCTGAATAGCAAAAGTAACGCGCTGGTGTTTGAAGCCAAGCCGGGCCAGGATCCACAGCCAAAGAGGGCCAAACAGTGAAAAAAGGGCTAATTATCGGGGCGCTGTTGCTGCTGGCAGGCTGCAGCAGCACCATTGAAAATACCTATTATCAGCTGCCTGCGGGCAATAATGTGGCGCGCGTTGAAAGTGCCGCTGGCACTGGACAGCCGATGATTTGGGTCGAGCAGGTGACGGTACCGGATTATATGGCGGGCAACGGCCTGGTGTATCAGACCAGCGATGTGAAGTACGTGATTGCGGCCAATAACCTGTGGGCCAGTCCGCTTGATCAACAGTTGCAGCAAACGCTGATCAGTAATCTCAGCAAAGCGCTGCCTGGGCGTTTGGTTGCTGGTGCTCCGCTGGGCGATAGCCACGACACGCTCTCCGTTAATGTCACCGGTTTCCAGGGACGTTACGATGGGCAAGTGGTGGTGAGTGGCGAATGGTTACTGCAGCATCAAGGGCGCCTAATCAAACATGGCTTTAATCTGACGCTGCCGCAAACGGAAGATGGCTACGATGCGCTGGTACGTACTCTGGCTCTCGGCTGGCAGCAAACGGCGCAACAAATCGCAAATAGTGTCGTTTCGCTAAATTAAGATTTGTTCGATGCTTATGCTAAGTCCTTGATTTGCTGTAGTGTGATCGCAGTCAAATCAGGGGCTTTTTTTATTGCCTAATCAGCCAGATAGACATTCAACTGACACTTCTACATGGCACTTTAACGTCAAAAACATGACATTGGCGTGAATTTTGCGCATTGACCTTTCTTCTGCATCGGGTTAGAACATTACTGTGGTTGAACATTATATCGCCACTCTTTCTTTCCACCCAGATTCCACCAGACCTGAAAAATGAGGGAAACGAGGCATGAAGAGACAGAAGAGAGACCGCCTGGAACGAGCACATTCACGAGGCTATCAAGCCGGGATTACAGGGCGTTCAAAAGAGATATGCCCTTATCAATTGATCGATGCACGGTCTCACTGGTTGGGAGGTTGGCGTCAAGCCATGGAGGACAGGTCAGCGGTGGCCTAGCACTGCTGGATGTCTATCATTATGGAAGAAACCTCCGCTGCGTGCGGAGGTTTTCGTTTGGAAGGATTAGAAAGCTGAGGTGTCTTTGAACAGGCCTACTTTCAAATCAGTCGCAGAGTAAATCAGGTTCCCGTCAACGAAGACTTCGCCATCTGCCACGCCCATCACCAGTTTACGGTTGATCACACGCTTGAAGTGAATTTTGTAGGTCACTTTCTTCGCGGTAGGCAGGACTTGTCCAGTGAACTTCACTTCACCCACGCCCAATGCGCGTCCTTTACCTTCTGCGCCCAGCCAGCCGAGGTAGAAACCAACCAGCTGCCACATCGCATCAAGGCCAAGGCAACCTGGCATTACCGGATCGCCAATGAAGTGGCAGTCAAAGAACCACAGATCAGGGCGGATATCCAGTTCGGCTTCTACGAAACCTTTATCGAATTTACCGCCGTCTTCGGTCATTTTGACCACGCGGTCCATCATCAACATGTTGTTGGATGGAAGCGGCGGTCCATTTTCGCCAAACAGTTCGCCGCGACCTGAGGCAACCAGGTCTTCTTTACTATAGGATTCGCGTTTATCTACCATGTTCTCAATATGCCTTCTTTTAGTGAAGCCCGAATATTAGCGAACAGTTGTACGCTGAGCAATCTTATCAGCTGTGGTTGAACCAGTTGAGCCAACGTAATGGCCATGGACGCAGGCGAGCTTCCTGCTGGTTCAACTGGGTAATGCGTTCCTGAATGGTGCTAAGCAGTGATTCGCCGCTTTCACTCTGCCAGGCAATGCCGGTCAGCAGCGGCAGCGCTTCATCGACGCTCTCAATGGCCCAGAGATGGAATTGTCCGGCTTTAACCGCTTCTACTACGTCCTGATTCAGACTGAGATGGCGCGCGTTACTGGCGGGGAAAATCACACCTTGCTTGCCGGTCAGTTCACGTGAGTTACAGATGTGGAAGAAGCCTTCAATTTTTTCATTCAGGCCGCCGACGGGCTGTACGTTGCCAAACTGATCCACTGAACCGGTTACCGCAATCTGCTGGTTAACCGGTTGATTAGCCAGCGCGCTGATTAATGCACACAGTTCGGCCAGCGAGGCGCTGTCGCCATCCACTTCGGAATAGGATTGTTCAAACACCAGTGAAGCTGAGAAGGGCAGCTGTTGTTCCAGTTCCAGTTCGGCAATCAGGTAGGCTTGCATAATCATCATGCCTTTTGCATGAATATTGCCACCTAACTCAGCTTTGCGCTCCACATCGGTGAATTCGCCATCGCCGGGATGTACCACACAGGTAATGCGCGAAGGTTCGCCCCACGGACGCGGATGACCAGGGAACTCAACCACCGAAAGGCCGTTGATTTGGCCAACCACTTCGCCTTCGGTCTCAATCATGATCTGATTAAGCAGGATTTCATCGCGCATGCGATCGGCGAGGAAGCCTTCACGCCACTGGCGTGCTTCCAGTGCTTCTTTCAACGCTTCGGCATTGATGCTGTCGCCATGCAGCGCCGTTTCCTGTAGTTGACGACGAAGCCAGCGTGGGCAAAGCGGTAAGGTGTCTTGATCACCGGTCATGCGTGCCGCTTCGGTGATCAATAATGGCCAGAAATCGG
>NZ_DAMBSA010000445.1:0-3643 GCF_032054795.1 Pantoea sp. CTOTU49201 | reverse complement strand
AAAACGGAGCCTTCGGGCTCCGTTTTGCATTTCAGTGATCGGCTTCGCAATTAGCTTTTCTACTTTATCCTGCTGACATATTTCTTTTTTATATCAGCGGTTGGCAAGCGTGCCGACTGACGTTAACCTGATAGCTCATTTCGCTAAAGTTCACCCAAACGGAACTGACTCATGTTTGAATCGATCTCTGCCGCACCCGCCGATCCTATTCTGGGACTGGCTGACCTTTTTCGTGCCGATGACCGGACGAATAAAATCAATCTTGGCATTGGTGTTTATAAAGATGAAACCGGTAAAACGCCGGTGCTCACCAGTGTTAAAAAAGCTGAGCAGTATTTGCTGGAAAATGAAACCACCAAGAACTACCTGAGCATTGATGGTCTGGCGGATTTCGCGCGTTGCACGCAGGAGTTACTGTTCGGCAAAGAGAGCGCACTGATTTCAGCCGGTCGCGCCTGCACCGCACAAACGCCAGGCGGCACCGGTGCCCTGCGCGTTGCGGCAGATTTTCTGGCAAACCAGACCAGCGTAAAGCGCGTTTGGGTGAGCAATCCAAGCTGGCCGAACCATAACAATGTGTTCAACGCTGCTGGCCTGGAAGTATGTGATTACGATTATTACGATGCTGCAAGCCACAGCCTGGATTTCGACGCGATGGTGTCATCGCTGCAGGAAGCCAAAGCGGGCGATGTAGTGCTGTTCCACGGCTGCTGCCACAACCCAACCGGCGTTGATCCTTCTGCAGAGCAATGGCAGCAGTTGGCGCAGCTGTCGCAAGAGAAAGGCTGGCTGCCGCTGTTTGATTTCGCCTATCAGGGTTTTGCTCGTGGTCTGGACGAAGATGCGGAAGGGCTGCGTATTTTTGCCGCTTCACATCAGGAACTGATCGTTGCCAGCTCTTACTCGAAGAACTTCGGTTTGTATAACGAGCGTGTTGGTGCATTAACGCTGGTTGCTGCGAGCAGCGACGTGGCGAAAACCGCGTTTAGCCAGGTGAAATATACCATTCGCGCCAACTACTCAAACCCGCCGTCACACGGCGCGGCAGTAGTCGCCACCATCCTCAGCAACGACGCACTGCGTACCATCTGGATTCAGGAGCTGACCGATATGCGTCAGCGCATCCAGCGCATGCGTCAGCTGTTTGTGAACACGCTGGCGGAGAAAGGTGCTAATCAAGACTTTAGCTTCATCATCAAACAGAACGGTATGTTCTCGTTCAGCGGCCTGACCAAAGATCAGGTGGTACGTCTGCGTGAAGAGTTTGGTGTTTATGCTGTGAACTCTGGTCGCGTTAACGTGGCAGGCATGACGCCAGACAACATGTCGGCGCTGTGTGAAGCGATAGTCGCGGTTTTATAAATCAGGCGGCAAATAACGACAAATGGGCCAAAAGGGCCCATTTTTTTATTCTTGCAGGAACGGATTGCTGATGCGTTCGCGGCCTAGCGTTGAGATAGGCCCGTGACCCGGCACGAAAGTCACATCATCGCCTAGCGGCAGCAGCTTGGCTTTAATCGCATCGATTAGGTCGCTGTGACTGCCCTGCGGGAAATCGGAACGTCCGACTCCACCGTTAAAAATTACATCCCCTGAAATCAGCAGACGTCCTGCACGATCAAAGAACACGATGTGTCCCGGCGTATGGCCCGGACAAAGCAGTACTTCCAGCACGACATTACCAACCTGAACAGTTTCACCCTCTTCCAGCCAGCGATCGGGCGTCAGCGGCGCGCATTCGGGTAATCCAAACATGCGACTCTGTGTAGGCAGATTGTCTAACCAGAAAGCATCAAGCGGATTCGGACCGACAATGGGCACCTGATAATGTGCCGCAAGTTCCGCAGCGGCACCGACGTGATCAAGATGTCCATGAGTGAGCAGGATCTGCGACGGCGTTAAACCACGTTCTGCCAGCACGGCTTTGATGGTTTCCGCATCGCCGCCGGGATCGACCAGTGCGGCTTGTTGGGTTTCGTCATCCCATATAACTGAACAGTTTTGGGAAAAAGCCGTAACCGGAATAATTTGGTAATTCATAGCGCTCCATGACCGACACACGCAGCGCTGCCGGTATCAGGACCAGTGCCTTGCAGGCCCGGTATCTATGTGTACGAAGTTGCTGCGCGGGTAATATCCTACACCACCGGCGCGCATAGATAACGCCGCTTTGCGAACATTGCTCAACGAAATTCCCTCAATGTGGAAATCCATCGCTTGTCCTTTGGTGTGATAGCTTTTTTTCGCCACGCCCGGACCCGATTCACGCAGCATAGTGTTAGTCGCTAATGTGCGGTAACCCGAAATCAACTGCACCGGCTTGCGCGTATCCAGCAACGTTTGCAGACGATAAAGCTGATCAAAAAGATGGGGATCGATGTTCTTCACCTGATTGGCGCGGTAATCACGGAAAAAGTGATTTAAGCGGGCTAACTCATCCTTGTCATAACGCTTACCGTTAAAAAACTCCGTTTTAAGGGTTTCGCCGGTGTGAAGGTTACTAAGTGTCAATACTCGAGGGCGGGCGGTGGAAAGCGAAGCCAGAGCGGAGCCAGGAAGCAGTGATAATCCTGCTGCTGCGCCTCCAATCAAGAGTAATCGACGACGTTGAGAATCAATATTAGCCATGAAGCGAGGTTACCTAGTCTAAAGCGGATAAAATATGTGCGAAAAATACACAAGGCCGAACATTAACGTCCGCCTAAGACTCAGTCAACCCAGAATATGTTGCAGAAGACCAAAACCAGCTCAAAATCAAATTTTCGAGACTGGTCTTGGTTAAATTCATGTGAAGAGAAAACAGCCAAATCAAGTACTAGAGTAACAATTGACCGGCTTTATACAGCACCTGACTGCCGGAACGCGCAGGGTTATCATAATTGTAAATATCTGTACGATATTGTGGGAGTCCATCATCTGCAACCCAAGCGGTGAGGTAGTAAAGGTTCACTGGGATGCGATGGCGAATCGGCACATAACGGGTATTCCCCTCTTTCAATGTGTCCGAAATACGGCCGTCATTCCAGCCCACATCCTGCAATAGCAGATCGGCCAATTCCGAAGCTTTATTGACGCGCACACAACCCGAACTGAGCGCACGAATATCACGCTGGAACAGATTATGGTTTGGCGTATCGTGCAGATAGATCGCATCCGAACTCGGCATATTGAATTTGTAGCGACCCAGCGAGTTAGTCGCGCCTGGCGCCTGACGAATGCGATATGGGAAGCTCGCCGCCGACACCATATGCCAGTCAATCATTGAAGGATCGATCACTTCCGCATCCGCACTCCAACCCGACAACAGCGTATAACCGTGCTTATAGAGATATGACGGATCCTGCTTCACCTTCGGCACAATATCCTGGCGCACCAGCGTGGTTGGCACATTCCACGGTGGATTCAGCACCACATTATTCAGCGCGCTGCGCATTAGCGGCGTTTTGCGGTCTGGACGACCCACAATCACGCGCGATGACAAAATGGTGGCACCATTGTTGTAGTAGGTCAGCGAATAGTTAGGAATGTTTACCATGATGCCGTTATGCATATCATCCGGCAGCAGACGCAGACGCTGAATATTGAGCGCCAGCAGCGAGGCGCGCATCTGCGGCGGCACATTCAGCCATTCACGGGTACGTGG
>NZ_DAMBSA010000444.1:0-3656 GCF_032054795.1 Pantoea sp. CTOTU49201 | reverse complement strand
TATATATGACGATTTCAATATAAAAATAATCACGCCATCCCAAAATAATAAAACAGCGAAAAAATATCTCGGCGCATCCTGGCGCCGAAAAAAACTACAAAAAAGGAGAAAATGAGTATTACTAAGGGATGTTTGACTTGTGCAGCATATCGTATTTTTATTGTTGCCAGGATGTTCTGGTAAAAAAGAGAAAATTCTCACATCGGAATGGAATATTACTCACGGCGCGCTTAAGTAATTTCGGTTGAAGGTTAAGTTCGCATAAATTAATGAACTTAACCCAATGTGGAAATTATAATGACAAATGCGCAGGCAATAGCGCTTTCAGCTGCGGATAAATCACCGCATTTGCCAGCAACACCGGATTGCCGTTCTGCAAGCCGTGATTAGCAAGATAATCGTTGGTGATGCCGCCTGCTTCACGCATCAGCACAATACCCGGCAAGCCATCCCATGGATTCATATGCGCTTCATAGTAACCAATGAGTCGACCCGCCGCCGCCCACGCACTCATTAACGCTCCCGAACCGTTGCGGATAAACATGCCGCCCTGCGCCAGTAATGCGCCAATAAAAGTGGTGAGAGGTTCAACCGGTTGGCTGTTGGAGCTGCTCAGACCAAGCAATCCCTGATCGAGCTGCTGCGCGCTGTGCGCCTGAATGCGTTTATCATTTACCCAGGCGCCTTTACCTCGACAGGCGTGAAAGGTTTCATGATGATTGGGATCGCATACCACGCCAATCACCGCTTCGTTTTCACAGACGATCGCTAGCGAAACGCACCAGTTGTGCAAGCCGTTCAGGAAGCAGCTGGTGCCATCAATCGGATCGATCACCCAGATAAAGCGTGCGCCAGCGGTATCGCCGCCGCTCTCTTCGCCCAGCACCGCATCGTCAGGAAAGCGTTCGTGGATCAGATGCTTGACCAATTCCTCCACGTTGCGATCGGCTTCGCTGACCACGTCCTGCAGATCTTTCTTATGCTCAACCACTAATTGATGACGTTGCTGATACCAGGATAAAGCCCGGCTGGCGGCGGTTTTAGCAACATCACAGGCGAAATGATAACGTGCGTCGAGTTCGGTAAGCGAAGCTGATGACATCTTTCCCTCTTATGATTTTTAGGCTGGCGAAGCGACAACAGACGCCAAAAATGGCGTATTGGCTGTGTGACGGACTTAACAAAAGTTAAGAAAGGTTTCATTAAGCCGCAGATGGCTGCGCGTGACAAGAGGGGGAGAAGGCCCGCCAGCGAAATTTTTATTTTCACTGGCGGGTTATGCGGGATGAAGCGTTAGTGGCGGGTTCTCATGCCGATTTGACGCATGTCGTTACCGGTTGGCGATTGGTGTACGCGCAGACCAAAGGTCGGCAGCACCGCGTAAATATGGTCGAAAATATCCGATTGAATATTTTCATACTCTTTCCATACCGTGGTGCTGGTGAACACATACACTTCCAGCGGCAAACCGTTTTCACCCGGCGCTAACTGACGCACCATTAATGTCATCTCTTTATGAATATGCGGATGTTGCTCCAGCCAGCTTTGCAACCAGGCGCGGAAAGTACCGACGTTAGTCAGGCGGCGACCATTGAGCGGCGAATTCAAATCACAACCGAGCTGCGCATTCCACGCGGCCACTTCTTCGCTTTTGCTATTCAGATAGGGCGTGAGCAGATGAGCACTTTTCAACTGCTGCATCATGGCATCATCCAGGAAGGCGATGCTGGTGGTATCAATATGAACGCTGCGCTTAATGCGACGTCCACCGGATTCCGACATGCCGCGCCAGTTTTTAAAGGAATCGGAAATTAAGGCGTAAGCCGGAATGGTCACAATAGTGTTATCCCAGTTGCGCACTTTTACCGTGGTTAAAGAAATATCAATAACCGCACCGTCCGCGCCATATTTCGGCATTTCCAGCCAGTCATTCATTTTCAGCATATTATTGGCGGCTAACTGAATGCCGGCTACCAGTCCCAAAATCGGATCTTTAAATACCAGCATCAGCACCGCAGTCATGGCACCGAGACCGGTGATCAATACGCCAGGCGATTTACCCAACAGCAGCGAAATAATCATGATCACCATTAAAATGGCGGCGATTAATTTTACGCTCTGGATAATACCGCGCAGTGGCAATTGCTGCGCCAGCATGCTGTTTGTGCTGAGCTGCTGCAGCAGATCCAGCAAGGAGAACAGTATCAGCAGGGCGAAGATCATCATCCACAGCTGGGCGAAAATCAGCAGCGCAGGATAGATCTGAGAACTGTCGTGCAGGAACAGCTCGGTCTGTAATTTGAATAGCACACCTTGCATCAGCCATACGCTGCGGCTAAACAAGCGGCTGTTAATCAGCGCCTTCGGCCACTGACGGCTGCTTTTCTCGGTATAGCGACGCAGCAGCGGCAAGATGGCGCGGTGCAGAATGGCGTGAGTGATTAACGAGATGGCAAAGATAATGGCGATCACTATCCCTAACGCCATGATGTGCGTGTAGCTAAGACCGGCTTCTGCGAGCCGGTTTGCAATAAGATGCTGCATGAGATTTCCCTGAGTGTGACGAAGATTAAGGCCACGAAGGGTAGGGGATGGGAAATTTCCCGTCCAACAGACGGGTCTTGAATTACCTAATATTACAATTTCTGCGCCCGCGCGGCGGCCATTAAGCGCGGATAAAACTGGAAGAATAGCGGCTCAAGCTGATCATAGTGATCAACAAAATCCTGGTAAGAATCGCGCAGTGCCGCCAGACGCGGACGGCGATGCGCCATGCCGTTTAGCACCCGCGCCAGTCGTGTCGGTTCGGCATAGTGCTCAAACCAGCGTTCGCGCCACATCACTGCATTCAGTTCGATAAAACCTTCCGGCGTGCCCGCCAGCTGCGGCACGATGTCTTGTTCTGCCGCTTCGGTAAACGCTACCAGCGATTGCGTCGGGTGAATTTTCTCCCAGTGCAGCGCGAGGAAGTGGTCCCAAATCACGTCCAGCGTGATGGGCGCCACGCGGCGTGTTTCCGGGCGAAACAGCTCACGTGCAATCCGCACTTCGGGCAGATTATCGGTCAGGACGTCGAGGCGACGATGCATGGCAATGCCAGCCACCACCGGCGCAGGCCATTGTGATTGCACGTTGCCGCGCACGAAATCGGCCATGAGATTGCCCAGCAGAGAGCTGTTAGCCAGCTGCGCCAGGTGAAGGTGAGCGAGAAAGTTCATGGCGCATTATATACACGTCATACTTCAAGTTACAGGTGCGTTGGCTGCTCTCATTCACCGCCTTCCTGTACCTCGAATTATTTTGTGTATAAGCAGAATCACAGAAACTCAGCCAGTTGTTCAGAATTTGCCGCTTTTCCGCTAGACTATGCCGCCTGATTTTAAGTCCTGAAGAAGTGAAGCATGCGCGTAGCCGATTTTACCTTTGAGTTGCCAGAATCCTTAATCGCCCACTATCCGCAGGCGCAGCGAAGCGGTTGCCGCTTGCTGTCGCTGGATGGCCCAAGCGGCGCATTAAGCCACGGCGTATTTACAGACGTGATGGATAAGCTCAATCCGGGCGATCTGCTGGTGTTCAACAACACTCGCGTGATTCCGGCGCGCGTCTTTGGCCGTAAAGCCAGCGGCGGCAAAATCGAGATGCTGGTTGAGCGCATG
>NZ_DAMBSA010000443.1:0-3662 GCF_032054795.1 Pantoea sp. CTOTU49201 | reverse complement strand
CCCGCGAGCGGGGGAAGGTCGGGATGGGGGACAGCGTGCACAGTCAAGCCGGAACCCACGCACCCTGCAACTGCACCTGCGGGAATCCACTGGTCAAAATACGCAGCTCGGCATCGCGCGGGGTGTTGTCGCCCTGCCCCTGAATGCTGACGATATCCTGCGGACAGGCGGAAAACGCCACAAAACAATCCATCTCGGCGCGCAGCACAATATAGTCGCCCGGCTTCGTTACCACCGGCAGCGTCTTCAGCGTGATGCCATCCGGCTGCACCTGAATATTCATAAAGATATTAAACGAGGCCAGATTGCCGTGCGGCAGCGTCACGCCTAACTCGCTCATGCCTTCAAACAGATTGTCATGGCAGTTGCGATGCGGTTCGGTGCAGCCGAGCAGCTCATAACGACGCGCGTCGCAGGCCGCCATAAAGGTGTCGTGCACGCCTGGCGAGGTATCTGCCACCAGCGTCAAAATCGGGTGGCGCTGGCTGGTGATAAAGCTGTCGCCCACTTTGGGATTGAGACGCTGATTCCACACGCGCGTCGCCTCCATACACATATATTCACTCACGTCTTCGGCGTTATACGCCCAGCAATCCACCACCTGCGTGCCGTGCAGATTAATCACCTGCACCGCTTCACCTTTCTGCAGACGCACCGCTTTGCCGTAGCGCGCGGGAATAGTCATCGCTTCACGATGCTGAAATTCAGCCGACATGTTGTTCTCCTGATTAATGCTGCATGGCACGACGATAGCGCGTCATGCGAGATTCAAGGCCGCGCGCCAGCCAGTCGATGACGCTGTTGAGCAGCCAGTAACAGAGCGCCACCGTGAGATAGATCTCCAGCGGCGCGTAGGTATCCGAAATCGCCTGTTTGGCGGCGTACATAAACTCCTGCACCGAGACAATCGACAGCAGCGCGGAGTCTTTAATCAAACCGATCATCAACCCGACCAGCGGCGACAGCATCTGCGGCAGGGTTTGCGGCAACACCACGTCGCGCAGTTGCTCGCTGCGGCTCAGGCCCAGCACGCGGCACGCTTCCCACTGCCCTTTTGGCAGCGCATTAATCGCCGAGCGGACCACCTGCGCAATATAGGGCGCGTAGTAGAGCGTTAGCGCCAGCACGCCTACCACCGGCGACGACAGCGTGATGTCATATTCCGGCAGCACAAAGTAGAGCAGATAGATCACCACCAGCAGCGGCAGCGCAAGAGTTAACCCGCTGTAAAGATTGAGCAAACGCAGCCAGAACGGCGAGGCACGCATCAGCAGTACGGCCAACAGCGCGCCCCACAGCAGCGAGCAGAGCGCTGCCACCAGACAGAGCTGCAAGGTGGCGATCAGGCCGTCACCGAGCGACGGCAAAGAGGTGATAATTGCCTGCCAATCCATTACGCCAACCTCCGTTTCGCTTCCAGACGACGCGCCGCCGCAATCAACGGCATGGCGATCAGCAGATAACCGGCCGCCACCAACAGCAACACCTGCGTGGCTTCATAGGTGCGAGCGATGACGATCTGTCCGGCGTAGGTCAGTTCGGTGAGCGCCACCACCGAAGCCAGCGGCGTGGTTTTCAGCAGAATGGTGAACTCATTCACCAGCATCGGCAGACTGGCGCGCATCACTTGTGGATTGATAACGTACCACCACGTCAGCAAGCGACTCAGGCCCAAGGTGCGCGACGCTTCAAGCTGTCCGCGCGTCACCAGACTGCGATTGACGCGCAGGATTTCCGCCACGTAAGCGCCACTGTTGAGGCCAATGGCAATCACCGCCGCCAGCATTGGCTGACCGCCCAATCCCAGCCGCGGCAAGGTGAAAAACACCACAAACAGCTGCACAATCGCCGGCGTTCCGCGCATCACGCTGACATAGAAACGCCCGATGGCGCGCCAGATCCAGGCACGACGCAGCTGCAGGAAGCAGCCGAGCTGCCCCATTACTACGCTGACTAACGACGCCAGCACGGTGAGCACCAGCGTCATCAGCAGGCCGTGTCCGAGTTCCGGCAGCGCGGCCACTACCTGTTGATCCAGCCCCATGCGTTACTCCGCGTTAAAGTCGTGCAGGTTTTCCGCCACCGACAGCAGCAATGGCGCGGGACGATCGTTGCCCTCAATGCCGGTGTTGCAGGCGGAGACGATGAACTGCGTGTCCATCACCACGCGACAGGTAATGCTGTCGCCGGCTTTGGTCAGGTTGGTTTCCGGCAGAATATCGCCTTCCCGCGTCAGCTTGACGTGCATAAACAGGTTGATGGGATCCGGCAGCTTCGACACCACCATACCCAGACGCGCCAGCTCGCCGCGCAAGGCATCAAGACAACCTTCGCCCTGATAGCCGCGCTCACGGAGAAACGCCGTGGTGGAGGCCGGCAGCAGTAGGTCGTGACGTTTCACGCTGTCTTTGCCCAGTACCATCATCGGACGGCGACGGTTATTCACCAGACGCATGCCTGAACCGAGCAGGTAGCTGTTGCTGAACACCCGCGTGTGATGCACCGACAGCCACACGGCGGGATCGGCCAGGCTAAAGCCAAACAGCGAAGCCACCGCGCCGTCGCCCTGGGCGGTGATGCGCAGTAACTGGCCGCGCAGCACGCGAATCGAACCGATGCTGCCCGGTGCAACCTGCACCGGTTCAGCAAGCGTGCGCACAGCGGTTTCTTCATAACTTTCACGCATTAACAGCATGATTCATCTCCTGAGCGTGAAAATGGTCGCTGACCACGATGTCGATGGGCGTCACCTGCAGGCCGTTACCGGGAATGATGTCCTGCGGGCAGGATGAGACCGAGCAGATGAGATCGCACAGCGCTTCAAAGGTGATGCTGTCGCCCGCTTTGCTGTTGGGATCGGTCACTTCCATGCGGCCATCGGCGGTGACCGGACCGTTCTGGAACAGGTTGAACGGCTCCGGCAGCGAGAAGTAGGTGACGCCAAATTCCTTCATTCCTTCCAGCAGGTTATCCACGCAGTTGCGATGCCCTTCGACACCGAAATCGATGCTGAAACGGGTGCGATCGCAGGCGGGCACGTTGGCGTCGTGGATGCCGATGCTGTCAGCAAGAATGCGCAGCATCGGACGGTTTTCACTCGACCACAGCGCGTCGCCCGGCTTGAAGAACAGCGAGCGCAGTTGTTGACGCGTATGCACCGGCGACAGCTTCTCATTCAGATCATCGGCATTCACCGCGACGAAATCGGCCGCCTGCTGCCCTTCACTATCAATCACGGTAATAAACTGGCCCTTGCGCACGCGGAAGGTTTTGCCAAAGCCGGCAGGCACCGTCAGGTTGGACTGGCACATAATTACTCCTGCGGAATGAAGTCGCTGGCGGGCACGGTAAAGGTGGTGCCGAGATACTGCTGCTGCAGTTTGGTCAGTTCACCCTCTTTCTGCATCGCCAGGATATGGTCGCTAATGGCTTTGTTCAGGCTGCCATCTTCTTTACGTGTCGCCCAACCCATCCACTGCGACGGGCCAACTTCGCCGACCTGCGCCACTTTACCGGCATATTTTTTCGCCACCGGCGCGAGTACCGAGATGTCGTCATAAACGAAGTCGGCGCGTTTGGTCATCAAGGTGCTGACGGTTTGATCCAGTGAATCGACGTTGATGATGGTGATCGGTTTTTTACCCTCTTTCTTCAACTGCTCG
>NZ_DAMBSA010000442.1:0-3678 GCF_032054795.1 Pantoea sp. CTOTU49201 | reverse complement strand
GCCTGGTCCTGCCAGCAACCCAACAATTCCACCCGCAACAAACACCACCAGCGCCTTGACCAGCAGCGTCGAAGAGTCGGCCTGCAACACTTTCAGTAACGGTAATGCCAGCACCAACAACAAGCATGCCGCAATAACCATCACGCTGCGACGTCCAAGTTTATCGCTAAGAATGCCTGCTGGGATAATGGTCGCAGCAAACCCTAGGTTAGAAATCACCGCAATCAACAGCGCCTGGTTGAAGCCGGTATGCAGCGAAGATTGCAGGTAGGTTGGCATGATCACCAGATAGGTATAACCCGCCGCTGACCACACCATCACGCGGCTGATCGCCAGCAAGATAATCCTGATCGTTGCGCTAAAACTGGCGCTGTCCGTCGCCGGTTGTTGCACGTTTTGCGTTTGCTGCTGACGCACAAAGCTGGGCGTTTCTTCCATGCTGTAGCGCAGCCACAGCGCCACAATCCCCATCGGCAAGGCGAGGAGGAAAGGAATGCGCCAGCCCCAACTGTGCATCTCATCTGCACTCAGCACCGCCGACAGCAACGCGACAATGCCAGCACCCGCCAGTAGGCCCAACGCCACGGTGAATGACTGCCATGCACCGTAACGTCCACGCTGCCCTTTGGGGGCAAATTCCGTCATCAGTGACACCGCGCCGCCGTATTCACCTCCGGCAAACAAGCCCTGCAGAATACGCAGCCCGGTAATGATCAGTGGTGCCGCCACGCCAATGCTGGCATAGGTGGGAATAACGCCGATCGCAGTCGTCACCAGCGTCATCATGATCAAGACAAAAATCAGCGTAGGCTTGCGCCCAATACGATCGCCCATGCGGCCAAAAAATATCGCGCCCAACGGACGGAAGAAAAAGGCGATGGCGAAGGAGGCGTAGGTCAGCATAATGCCGGTCAGCTCGGCTTCACCCTGCAGGCGAAAGAAGTTCTGCGCGATGACCGTCGCGAGGAAGCCATACACCGCAAACTCGTACCATTCAATGAAATTGCCCACTGAACCGGCGATTAAGGCGCGCTTCTGTGCATTCGTTGTAGTTTGAGGCTTCTGCATTCGGCTATCTCTTTTCCATTTGTGAATGAATAGAATGCGTCATGTTGCTGTGTGGTCAAGGACATCATGTTATTTATCCTGTTCAACCGGCGTCAGCCACTTCTACGCTGTTGCTGCTTCCAGCTTTTAACGCCACCCACATCCCCAGCAGCCCCGCGCCCGCTAATTCCCACATCACCCATTGAAAACCTGCCGTTTCGCCGCCGGTTTGATAAATCTGCGTGGCAATCGCCAAGCCCAGCGCGCCGCCGAGATTATGCAGCGTCCATGAAATGCCAATGCCCTGCGCGTGCCGGGACGCAGGTAACGCGCCGAGCGCAGCCGCAACGGAAGGCCCGAGGATAGCGCCCCAGCCTGCGCCCATCAGCACAAACGCGGTGATGATCGGTACTAACGATGCGCTGTTGATGCTCAGCAGCAGTGCGGAAGCCGTGAGCAAGGCAAATCCCGCCGCCATCACCGGCCAACTGCTGTAACGGTCGGCAAGACGGCCTGCAAAGGGAGATATCAGCGCCATCACCAGCGTCACCGGCAGCAGCATCAGACCGAGTTGGGCGGCGTTGAAATGAAAGAGCGTCAGTAGCCTAAACGGCAGCAACATAAAGGCGGAGCAATAGAAAATCGCCAGCAGCACCGACAGTAAACAGGCGGCTGCAAAGCCGCTGTTTCGCAGCATGCGGAAGTCGATCACCGGGTGTGGCGTACGCCTTTCAATCATGACAAATGCCAGCAAAAACAGCAGCGAAAACCCCAGCGCCAAAACGGCATGCCAGCTCAGCAGGCCCCAATGTGTGACGTGACTTGTCCAGATCAGCAGTGGGATCAGTGCGGCGGTCATCAGCAGCCAACCAGGCAAATCCAGCCGCGTTTCGCGATGTCTGATGGATGCCGCGATGCTGCCGCGGCAAAAAACAAAGCTCAGCAGGATGAGCGGCACATTAAGCAGAAAAACCGCGCGCCAGCCGAGCCAACTTACCAGCACGCCGCCAGCAACCGGCCCCAACGCCAGCCCCAATCCGTTAGCGGCAAACAGCAATCCTAGCGCGCCACCGCGTTTTACTTCTGGCATCGCCTCAACCAGAATGCTGGCGCTGACGGTATACAACACCGCGCATCCCACGCCCTGTAGCAAGCGGCAGAGATTGAGCACCATCAAATCCGATGCCAATCCCGCCCCTAACGACGTTGCGCCGAAGAGCAGCATTCCGGCATATAAAATTCGCCGTGCGCCGAAGCGTTCCGCCAACCTTGCCGACATCACCATGCAGCAGCACAGCGCCATAACGAAGAACGTCATCGCCCACTGCACGCTGGCGAGATCGCTGTGAAAGTGGTGCTGAATCGCTGGCAATGCGGTATTGACGATAGTGAAATCAATACAGCCGAGAAAACTGGCCAAACAGATACCGATTTGTAGGCGGATTAAGGTTGCCGGAGAAGTTGTCATGCGAGGATCCTGATGCGTAAATCGCTAGCCTGACACGAATTAAATTCTCCAGTTACGCTAATTATTCGCCATAATGACGAATTAAAATCGCCAGAGAAGATCGTATCATGATTAACACCGACAGGCTGAACAGCATCCGGGCCTTTGTGCAGGCCGCGCAGGCGGGAGGATTTAGTTTGGCTGCTGAGCAACTGGGCTTGTCGCGCTCCACGGTAGGGAAAGCCGTTGCCCGACTCGAATCGCGCCTGCAGGTGAAATTGTTCCAGCGCACCACTCGTTCACTGTCGCTCACCAGCGAAGGCGAACGCTTTTATCACGATTGTCTGCAGATCCTTGCCAGCCTCGACGCGGCGGAAAATCGCCTGATGGCACACGCCAGTGAACCCACAGGCCAGCTGCGCGTTGCGGCTCCGCCTTTGCTGGGCGAAAAATGGGTGATGCCGGTGTTGCTTCCTCTGACTCAGAGATGGCAAGGACTGGCGCTAGATATGCGGCTTTCAACCCAGCGCGTTGACCTTGCTGCAGAAGGCGTCGATCTCGCCATCCGCATCGGCGCGCCCGGAAACCACGCCGATCTCACCGCGCGACTGATCGGCCAGCAGCCGCTGCTGTTGTGCGCTGCGCCTGCACTATCAAAAGCCGCTACACCGCCGATTCGGCTGGAGCAGTTAGCCCATTTTCCGCATCTGACATTACTGGAACAGGGACGTTCTCAACCGTGGCTGCTTAAAAACTCGCAGGAGGAGAACGTTTACTGGCAGCCAGACGAGCGGTTGCGCTTCAGCAGTATGAGTGCGGTTTACGCCGCAACGCTGGAGGGTTATGGCATCGCGCAACTGCCACGCTGGCTGGTCAGTCGGGATATTGAGGACAAAAAACTGATTGAGGTATTGCCGGAGACGCGCAGCAACAGCCTGCCGATTTATGCTGTGTGGTTGAAAACCGCCGCGATGCCGCAGCGGTTAAGATGTGCGATTGATGCGCTGAAAGAAGACTTTGCCCGGCAGCCACTGTAAAAAACAAGTCGATTTATTTACGCAGCCACTGCCCATTGATGCCGCGCACATACTCGCCGCTACCCGCGCGATTCACCAGCTTCTCGCCGGCGATGCGCGCCACTTCGCTGGCGGTCAGGTTATTTTGCTGCGCCACGCGCTGATATT
>NZ_DAMBSA010000441.1:0-3681 GCF_032054795.1 Pantoea sp. CTOTU49201 | reverse complement strand
CGACCTTGCCAGCCCGGATCGATACGGTGCGCCGTGACGTGCACCATCAAACCCAAACGCGCCAGCGAAGAGCGTCCATCCAGCCAGCCGACCAGATCGTCGGGGATGGTGACCGATTCCAGCGTTACCGCCAGCGCCAGCTCGCCCGGATGCAGGAAAAAGGCTTCACCTTCTGGCAGCACAATCTCATCGCTCATGACGCGGTCCAGCGCGGCACTGACTTCGTGCTTGGGACCACTCAAATCAATAAACGCCGCCGTGTGGCCGCTAAAGGTGCGGAACTGGTTGCCGAGGCGCACATCAACCGTGGCGCCATTAATGCGTTCCACCGGCGGGCGCGGCTCAATCGCCAACTTTCCGCTGTCCAGCCAGGCTTCAATATCGCGATCGCATAATCTCATCGCAGGTACTCCGTGAATTAAGTGTAGCGAATGGCTACGACAGCGCGTCACGCCGGGGCGGACGCTATGTCGTTAAAGATACTGATTGATCTTGGCCTTAAGGATATCAATCGCGATACGGTTTTTTCCGCCGCGCGGCACAATGATGTCAGCGTACTGCTTGGAAGGTTCAATAAATTGCAGGAACATCGGACGCACGGTCTTCTGATACTGGCTCATCACCGAATCCATTGAGCGGCCGCGCTCATTCACATCGCGCTTCATGCGGCGCATCAAACAGATATCCAGCGGCGTATCGACGAAGATGGAGAAATTCATCTCCTGGCGCAGGCGCGCATCGGTTAACAGCAAGATGCCTTCAAGGATGATGACTTTCTTCGATTTGAGATGAATACAATCGCTGGTGCGGGTGTGCTCAACGTAGCTGTAAACCGGCAACTCAATTTCCTGACCGGCTTTCAGCGCGCGCAGATGCTGCAACAACAGATCATGATCCATCGCACTCGGATGGTCATAGTTGGTTTTCACCCTCTCTTCCATGGTGAGGTGGCTCTGATCTTTATAGTAGGCATCTTCGGGGATCACACCGATATGCTCGTCACCGACCTGGTCACGGATTTCACGATAGAGCGTGCTGGCGATAAGACTTTTTCCGGATGCGGATGCACCTGCGATGCCAACGATCACGCACTGATGAGACTTGTCAGTCATACTTTTTTAAGACCTGATAACTGGAGCCTGCCTAAGCCGAAGCTGCAACGGGCCGAATGAGAGGGTTAGTTGGCGGCAATTATAGGTATTTCACCGGTTTGATGCCAGAGAAATGGGCCAACGGCTTTTCAGAATATCCCCTTTTGCAGCCAGACGCTTAATCGATACACTGTTCATCTGCCAACACTGTAGCCGGCGTTGGCACTCCGAATGTAGCCGCAAGGAAAAGTATGAGCTGGAAAACCCTGACCTATTTTGGCGACAGCATGTTGCTGATCCCTACCGCGGTGATTATCGCGCTGGTATTGCCATGGAAAAGCGACAACCGCCAAACCGTCTGGTATTGGGTGCTGGCGTTTGGTCTGGCTGGCCTAGTGGTGAGCGTCTCGAAAATACTGTTTCTCGGCTTTGGTATTGGTAGCGCCAGATTCAACTTTACCGGCTTCAGCGGACACAGCGCGATGTCCGCCACGCTCTGGCCGGTGATGATGTGGTTGATCTCCGGTCGCTGGTCACCGCGCTGGCGTCTGTTTACCATCGGTATCGGCTATCTGATTCCGTTGATGGTTGGCCTGTCGCGCCTGGTAATCCACGCTCACTCAAAAAGCGAAGTGCTGGCGGGCCTGATGCTCGGTTTCACGCTCAGCACCGCTTTCCTGCTGACACAGCGCCGGACTTCGCTGAAGGGCTTTAGTCTGCCGCAAATCGGCGTTGCGCTGCTGGTGCCGCTGCTGCTGCTGGGCCATGGTCGCGTCGCCACCACACAACAATTCCTTGAGCGCTTCTCTGCCAATCTTGCCGGCTTAGAAAAGCCTTATACCCGCGCCGATCTTTTTCGCTAACACCGATTGGCCCTTTGCGCGCAAAGGGCCAATCAATTCAGTGAATAACGACTTAAATGCAATTCCCGGCAGAAATCTTAAATAGATGTGCTAGCATGCGAAATAGTGATTGATTGGCGCATTTTCCATCGTGAATCAGGTGCGCGCAGCTGGATTCTTGCATGACCCTCGAAATATTGACTTCACGAGAAAGACCACACCGAATATGGCTCAATGCCTTGCTCATTGGCGGGCTCACTTTTCTACTGACGCTATTTTGTCTGGAACTGATCGTTGTCAGCGGACGTATTTCACCGCTTTGGTACTCCACCGCGCTGATGACGGTGATCGTGTTTCGTGCCCACTCAAAACACGTTCCATTGCTGCTGCTTGCTTGCGTGATGGGTACCGCGCTGGCCAATCTGATCATTATTGGTCCCGCGCTCAGCAACATTAAATTTGCCATCTTAAATATGGTGCAGGCGATTTTAGGCGGCGTGATGCTGCGCGCGCTGCTCGATCGCCGCGCCCCGCTTAATTCGTTACTCGATTGGGTACGCTTTGCGCTGTGCGCCGGGTTGATTGCGCCGCTGCTTGGCGGTGTGGTGGCGTTGTGGATGCTGCATGTTGGTAGCAGCGCGTCACTGCCCTTCTTCTCGACCTGGGTGATTTCTGAAGTGATTGGCGTGTTGGCATTTGGTCCGGTGTTACTGCTGTGGCCAAATAAACCGCTGCGCCAGATTTTTACGCCAGGCCGTCAGCTGGAAACCTGCCTGACGCTAATCGGCACGCTGCTCGCCAGCTATTTATCGCTGCGTTTTCTGCCATGGCCCTTTACCTTTATTGTGGTGATCCTGTTCTGGTGTGCGGTACGGCTGCCAAAATTTGAAGCCTTTCTGCTGTTCTTCCTCAATGCCAGTTTCATCTCGATTCTGCTCGCCTTTAATTTGGTCAACCTGGCACAAAACGGCATGCTGCTCGGCCAGGTCAGCACCTGGCTGCCGTTCCTGTTGGTGCTGCTGCCAAGCCACGTGATGGCGCTGGTGATGGATGCCTTCCAGCGCGAAAAGCATCACATCAGCGAGAGTGAAACCCGCTTCCGTAACGCTATGGAATACTCCGCGATCGGCATGGCGCTGGTTGCGCCGAATGGTGGCTGGCAGCAGGTCAATCAGTCGCTGTGTCAGACGCTGGGCTTTCCGGCCGATGAGCTGAAAAAACTCACTTTCCAGCAAATCACCCATCCCGACGATCTCAACAGCGATTTGCAGCAGCTGGAACGATTGGTGGCGGGTGAAATCATGACCTACACCATGGAGAAGCGCTATTTCCGCAAGGATGGCGAGATCGTCTGGGCGCGCCTGACGGTTTCGATGGTGCGCGACGCCGCGCAACAGCCGCACTACTTCATCGCCCAGATTATCGATATCTCCGAGCTGAAGCAGAGCGAGCAGGTCAATCGCCGCCTGATGGAACGCATCACGCTGGCCAACGAAGCCGGCGGCATCGGCGTGTGGGAGTGGAATCTGCTGACCGGGGAAATGCTATGGGACAAGCGCATGTATGAGCTGTTTGGCTTAGGTCCACATCAAACGCCCACCTACGATCTGTGGGTGCATCTGCTTGATCCGGCTGAACGGGAAACCGCCGCGCTGGTGGTGCAGCAGGCCATCGAACGCCGCAGCGCTTTCCAGCTGGAATACCGCATCAATTTGCAGGAAGGCCCGCGCTATGTGCGTTCTGAGGCC
>NZ_DAMBSA010000440.1:0-3701 GCF_032054795.1 Pantoea sp. CTOTU49201 | reverse complement strand
CGCCATCTGACCGGGATAGATCGGAATACGCACGATAAACTGGCTGCCCATGCCCGGTTCGGAATCGACTTCGATATCGCCGTCCATCATGTTGATCAGCTTTTCACAGATCGCCAGCCCTAAGCCGGTTCCCTGGAAGTTACGCTGCACACCCGAACCTACCTGGAAGAACGGATCGAACAGACGCGTCACCTCTTTGGCCGGAATACCGACGCCGGTATCACGCACGCGAAACGCCAGATATCCCTCTTTGACGTAAGCATGCAGGATGATGCAGCCGGTGTGGGTGAATTTGATAGCATTGTTCAGCAGGTTAGATATCACCTGCTGCAGACGCATGGCATCGCCATCCAGGGTCAGCGGTACATCGTTTTCGATAAATACATACAGCGTCAGGCGTTTACGCACCACCAGCGAGAGATAGTTGCTGGCAATATGATTGACCACTTCTCGCGGCGAGAAAGGATGTGGCTCAATTTTCAGCTGCTCGGATTCAATCTTCGAGAAGTCGAGGATGTCGCTGATGATCTTCAGCAGCAGGCTCGACGAGTTGTTCATCGCCGTCACCAGTGAATCGACGCCTTTCGGCAGCACTTTGGTTTGCAGCAGATCGAGGTTACCGATAATGCCGTACAGCGGCGTGCGCAGTTCATGGCTGACGGTGGCAAGGAACATCGATTTCGACTGGCTGGCCTGCTCGGCTGAGTGCGCCATCTCCTGCAGCGACTGCTCCATACGCACGCGCGCCGAGACATCGACCAGCACGCAAATCGCCACGTTTTCATTGCGATAACGCGAATGCACAAAGCTGATTTGCAGGTTGGTGTTGCTACCGGTCAGCACATCGACAAAGTTAACCTGCTGACCGCCAATGATTTCATTCAGACGCTGGCGATCTTCCTGCGTCAGCAGCGTCAGATAGTTGTGTGCCAGCTCGTTACTCAGAATGTTGGTGCCATCGCTGGTGCGCAGAATACAGATGCCGACCGGCGCCGAGGCGACAATCTTACGGTTGAACTGCTCGTGCTCCTCCAGCCGATGCGCATTCTCTTCGGCCGGCAGGAACATACGGCGCTCAAAAATCCACGCCAGCGTGAACAAGATCACCGCCGTGAAGATGTTGAGCAACAGCGCGTTAATCAGCATCAGCTTGAGCTGATCCATCAACACGTCGGTGGAAAGCGACCACACAACATTGAGGTTTGACGGCGGCAGCGGCTTCTTCAGCACCAGCTGACGATAGCTGTCGAGATAGCCGAACCAGGTGCTGTTGTCCGGCAGATCGTCAAGCGAATAGCCCGGCCCGCCGCGACGTGAACTGAGCAGCGGACGGTAATTTTCATCGGTGATGGTGGCCACCAGCGGCAAACCGCCCGGCTGAATGAACTCATCAAGGCGGATGTTCTGCTCCACGCCCAGCAGCGCCTGCAGTTTGTTCGCCACATACACCGGCATCACCATATAGAAGTTGCCGACGCCCGGCTGCGCGCTGCTGGTGATCCAATACATCGGTTGGCGGCGCTCTTCTTCATTGCCGTTGCGATAGTGCAGCACGCGTTCACGCAGCGCTTTGAGGCTACGTTCACGATCGACTGAATTGTTGCTGCCGATGGTGAAATCGGCCAGACACTGGTTTTCGCCACCGATGAAGAACACGCGGTTCAATTCATACGCCGAGGCAAAATTGCTTTTCCAGTAATTGATGTAGTAGCTGAGCGAATCCAGCGAGTTGCGCCATGTGTTGCTCATTGAGGTGCAGTCGCCATCGGAAAACAGCGGCGTGAACTGCGGCAGCGCACCTTTGCCCGGCGGCAAACCGTTAAGCACATCCAGACCGTTAGCACTGCTGCTCAGGCGATTTTCGGTGATGTATTTCAGTTCGCGCATCACATCTGCCGAATGGCGTACGTACCACTCAGCCTGACCGTAATTGGTGGCAAACTCCTGACGCACCGCGTTCTCTTTCTCGTGCAGCACGTTGATGATGTAGAAAGTGGTCAGCAGCGCACCCAGCGCCCAGAGCAGCAACGCCAGCGCACGAAACAGATAGCGCGAAATTCGAAGCGTAGTGCGAAAGGAGACAAGATATTTCAAAAGAGGCTCACTGGCGGTAAGAGTTATCAGGATGTTGAAAAGCTTTCATACACTAGCTTTATCGGCCCTAAAAAGCCAGCTAGCCCGCGCCTTTAGGGGAAAACTCAGATAAAAAAACGGCAGGCCAGTTTCCTGACCTGCCGTTTAATAAAGCCGTTACGAATTACTCTTCGTCGTCAGCTTCTGGTGCTTCGTCGTCGCTGTCCACTTCCGGCGCGATATCATCCTCGCCTTCCGCTACGCTACCGTCGATGGCGTCGAGTTCTTCCTCTTCCACCGGCTCAGCAACGCGTTGCAGACCCACCACGTTTTCATCTTCCGCAGTACGGATCAGAATCACGCCTTGGGTGTTACGGCCAACCACGCTGACTTCCGATACGCGAGTACGCACCAGCGTACCAGCATCGGTGATCATCATGATCTGATCGCCATCCACCACCTGTACCGCACCGATAACCGGCCCGTTACGATCGGTGACTTTAATCGAGATCACACCCTGGGTCGCACGCGACTTGGTTGGATACTCGGTATTGGCGGTACGTTTACCGTAACCGTTCTGCGTCACGGTGAGGATCGCGCCCTCTTCACGTGGCACGATCAGCGACACCACTTTGTCACTTTCAGCCAGCTTGATACCGCGCACGCCCGAAGCCGAACGGCCCATTGCACGTACCGCAGTTTCAGCGAAGCGCACCACTTTACCGGCGGCAGAGAACAGCATCGCTTCGTCGCTACCGTTGGTCAGCGCCACACCAATCAGCTCATCATCCTCACGCAGGTTAATGGCGATGATGCCCGCGCTACGCGGACGGCTGAACTCTTGCAACGCGGTTTTCTTCACGGTACCGCTCGCGGTGGCCATGAAGATGTTGAAGCCTTCGGTGTATTCACGCACCGGCAGAATGGCGGTGATACGTTCGTTGGCTTCCAGCGGCAACAGGTTGACGATTGGACGACCGCGCGCACCACGGCTGGCTTCCGGCAGCTGATAGACCTTCATCCAGTAGAGACGGCCACGGCTGGAGAAGCACAGAATGGTGTCATGGGTGTTGGCCACCAACAGACGGTCGATAAAGTCTTCTTCTTTAATACGTGCGGCGGATTTGCCTTTACCACCGCGACGCTGGGCTTCATAGTCCGTCAGCGGTTGGTATTTGACATAACCCTGATGCGACAGCGTCACCACAACGTCTTCCTGATTGATCAGGTCTTCGATGTTGATGTCTGCACTGTTCGCGGTGATTTCAGTACGACGTGCATCGCCGAACTGATCGCGCATCAGCTCCAGCTCTTCACGGATCACTTCCATCAGGCGCTCAGCGCTCTGCAGGATGTGCAGCAGCTCAGCGATCTGATCCAGCAGCTCTTTGTATTCGTCGAGCAGTTTTTCGTGCTCAAGGCCGGTCAGTTTCTGCAGACGCAGATCCAGAATCGCCTGCGCTTGCTGTTCGGTCAGATAATATTGACCATCGCGAATACCAAACTCGGCTTCCAGCCACTCCGGACGCGCGGCATCGTTACCGGCACGTTCCAGCATCGCTGCAACGTTACCCAGATCCCACGACTGTGCCAACAGGCCCAGTTTCGCTTCGGCTGGCGTTGGTGCA
>NZ_DAMBSA010000439.1:0-3704 GCF_032054795.1 Pantoea sp. CTOTU49201 | reverse complement strand
GGGCCGCCCCATTGAGACGCGACGCAGTCCCAGCTCCTGCACGATGCCGCCGGTCAGCAGACGATTGGTGGCTTGCGATACCGTCGACATGCTCAGGCCGCTGCGCACTTTGAGATCGGATTGACTAATAGGCGCATTTTCGACAATCAGCCGTAGAATGCGCGCGGTTACGTTGGGAGCGCTCATGAGCCTCTTTATCTGAAGTTAAGCGGGAAGTGTCAGGCTGAACTGCGTGGCGAGGCGAAGCGCGCCGCTCAGCGCATCGCCCTGCGGCGGCACCAATAGCGCAGCGATATCCGCCGGCAGCCACGCCTGAATGGGTTCGGCTAATCCGCCCATTAAGGCCAGTTTGCCGTGGCTGCGCGCCAGCAGCGGCTGCACCATCTGCACGATATCCGCTGCGCATTGCTGCACCAGCGCAATGCCATGCACATCGCCCTGTTGCGCGGCAGCGAACACCTCAGGCACCACGCGGCCCCAATCGGCGGGTGTCGCCTGTTTCGACCAGATCAGCAGTTGTTCCGGACTATTTTGATAGCTTGCCATGATGCGTTGCGTTAACGCCGAGGCGGGCACAATCTCTTCGTGCGCCAGCAGCGCCAGCCGCAGCGCGCGTTGGCCGAGAATCGCACCCGAACCGGCATCCGACAAGGCAAAACCCCAGCCGCCGAGCAGCGTGAAGTGCGCGCCATCCCAGGCCGCGCCCTGGCTGCCGGTGCCAATAATAAACACCGCGCCCGGCGCACCGGCGTGTGCACCGGCACAGGCGATTTCGACATCGGTAAACAGATAGCGCGCCTGACAGCGTGGCTGCCAGCTGGCGAGACGGGTTTGCACCGAGGCGACATTCGCGCCCGCCAGACCGGCGACGATCACCGTGCGGTCGCGCGCTTCAGCGGGTAAATTCGCCTGCGCAAACAGATCGTCGATGACCTGCTCAATGGCCACAATGGCGGCATCGAACTGCGACCAGACGTTAGCAGGACCGCCTTTGGCTTCCGCCAGCAGCCGTCCGGCGCTGTCGGTCAGGCGTCCACGACAGTGCGTACCACCGCCATCAATACCCAGCATTAGTGATTGCACGCGCTTCCTCCTGCCAGCCCGAAACGGTATGACGCTTATAGATGTGCGAAAGATAGGGGAAAAAAACTTAAATCGCAATAACAAATAAATAGGCAATCCGTATAGTTAATTAAAATAGATATAAATCATATAAATAACAATTTTTCACCAATTGAGATCCGCCACACGGATTGACATTAGTTTTTCTGTCGTAATAAGTTAACGGTCAGATTATCAGCAGCCTGACAGGTCGGGCGGCTTACAGGCAACGGGCTTCAGGGGTACAACATGAAAGTGGGCATTATTGGTCTGGGCTTTCGTCTTTCCCATGTGGTGAAAGAGTTCAACAAAGCCGACACAGCGTTTTCCGTGGTGGGTTATGTCGATCCCGCTCCGGCAGGGTTACCGAACCTGCACAGCTTTGGCATCGATGCGGGCACCGCGTTTGATAGCGTGGACGCGCTGCTGCAACACGGCGGCTTTGATCTGCTGCTGGTCGGTTCGCCAAACTTTATGCATCTTGAACACATTCGTCAGGGCTTAGCGGCGGGCTACACGGTGTTTACCGAGAAGCCGGTGGTGATCAACGAAGAGCAGACCATGGCGATGGCGCAGCTGGTGCAGCAATATGGTCACGAGCGCATTCTGGTCGGCTTGGTACTGCGCTACTCGCCGCTCTATCGCGACCTGCTCACCGCGCGCGATGAAAATCGCCTCGGCGAAATTACCTCAATTGAAGCCACCGAACACATCAAGCCGTATCACGGTGCGTTCTTCCAGCGCGACTGGCGTCGTCTGGAGAAGTACGCTGGCCCGTACATTCTGGAAAAATGCTGTCACGATATCGATCTCTACCAAGGTTTGGTCGGCGAGCGTCCGGTTCGCGTTGCCAGCTTTGGCGGACGCAAAAACTTCACGCCGCAGCATGCGCCTAAAGGTGCGGTAACGCCGCAGTCTGAGGTGTATCACGTTAAGCCGAGCGGCTGGTCAAGCACCGATGCGGTGTTTGACGGCGATGCCGATATCGTCGATTACCAAACCGCGCTGATTGAGTATGCCGGTGGCGCCACCCTCGCCTTCCACGCCAACCTTAACGTGCCGGATGAGTTCCGCCGCTTCTGCGTGATGGGCACCGATGGCATGGCCGAAGGTGACTTCGTGCGTAATTACTTCCGCGTGCACAACGCCCGCACCGGCGAGCGCGAAGTGGATACCGAGTATGACGGCAACGCTTATGACGGCCATTACGGCGCCGATGCGCTAATGGCAGAAGAGATTGTGAAACACATTACGCAAGGAACACCGCTGAAGGTTTCCGTGGTGGATGCGCTGGAAGCGGGACTTACCGCGATCAAGATCGATGAAGCGCGAAAATCGAAAACCGTGGTGGATATGACGGAGAGCTGGAAAACCTTTGACGCCAGCCTGGGGAAAGCAATAAGCGTGTGATGTTGGAGAGATGTTTCGTGCGTCCATCGTAACGGTCGCCATTAATGGCGACCCTACGGCGTAGGGTGCGCATTTATGCGCACCGTTTCACAAACCGCCCAAAATCCATCAAACCACGGTTTCGTTTTCCAGCTTCTGCCGCTTACGCAGATGCGGGAAAATCGTCATCCACACACCCACCACGATCAGCGTGCCGATGCCGCCAATCGCTGCCGCAGGCACCGCGCCCATCCACGCCGCCAATAAACCTGACTCAAACTCGCCGAGCTGATTCGAGGTATTAATGAAGATGGCGTTGACCGCATTGACGCGGCCGCGCATGTCATCCGGCGTATCGAGTTGCACCAGCGCGCCGCGAATCACCATGCTGACCATATCAAAGCCACCCAGCGCCGCTAACGCGATCACCGACAGCCACAGCTGGGTGGAGAGCGCGAACACCAGCGTCGCCACGCCAAAACCCGCTACCGAACCGAACATGATCATGCCGACGTTCTTTTCCAGCTTGTGACGACTCAGCCACACGCCAACCAGCAGCGCGCCGACCGATGGCGCCCCGCGCAGGATACCCAATCCCCACGGCCCGGTATGCAGAATATCCTGCGCGAAGATCGGCAACAGCGCGGTTGCACCGCCTAACAACACCGCAAACAGATCGAGTGAAATCACGCCGAGCACATCTTTGCGATCGCGGATAAACCGCACGCCGACAAACAGGTTAGGCAAATTCATCGGCAAACGCGCCTGCGGCGGACGCTCATAGCGCAGTCGGCTTACCAGCACGATGGAGAACAGATAGAACAGCGCCGAGACGCCATACACTACATCCGGACCCGCTACATAAAGGAAGCCGCCGAGCGTTGGGCCGATAATCACCGCCGCCTGTCCGCCCACCGAACTGGCGGCCATGGCGCGGGCCAGAATCGGCGGCGGCACCAGCGCGGGCAGCATCGAGGTAATCGCTGGCCACTCAAGCGCCTTAGCGACAGAGATCAGGAACACCAATCCCCAAATCTCAATCTTGCCTGCCCAGTTCATCAGTGTGAGCGCAACCAGCCCCAACAGCGCCAGCCACTCAATGCATTGTCCGAGCAACACGATGCGGCGACGATCGAGCTGATCCGCCAGATGTCCGGCGGGTAGCGCCAGCAGTACAGAAGGAAGAAACTGCATCAGACCGATCATGCCGAGCG
>NZ_DAMBSA010000438.1:0-3730 GCF_032054795.1 Pantoea sp. CTOTU49201 | reverse complement strand
TAGGCGGCAACGCGCCCTTTATCGTGTTCGACGATGCGGATATTGATGCAGCGGTAGAAAGCGCAATGGCGGCAAAATTCCGTAACAGCGGTCAAACCTGTATTTGCGTGAATCGCTTTTACGTGCAGGACGGCGTTTACGATCGTTTCGTCAATAAACTGGCCGATGCTGCGCGGGCGTTGAAAGTGGCACCGGGTTTGACGCCTGGCGCACAGCAAGGGCCGCTGATCCATCGGCGCGCCATGGAGAAAGTCGAAACCCATGTTAAAGATGCGGTGCAGCGTGGCGCACGTTTGCTGTGCGGTGGTGAGCGTCATGCCTTAGGCGGCAGTTTCTATCAGCCCACGGTGCTCGCCGATGCCAATGAGCAGATGCTGCTGGCGCATGAGGAAACGTTCGGCCCGGTAGCTGCCTGCTTCCGCTTCACCACTGAAGATGAGGTGATCGCCCGCGCTAACGCCACGCCATATGGATTGGCGGCTTATCTGTGGACGCGTGACTTAGCGCGCGCGCTGCGCGTCACGCCACAGCTTGAAAGCGGCATGGTGGGCGTGAACGAAGGGATTATTTCCACCGAAGTGGCACCGTTTGGCGGCGTGAAGGCATCAGGTTTGGGGCGTGAAGGTGCGGATGTTGGGTTGGACGAATATCTGGAAACGCAGTATGTGAATATTGGGCAGATTGGGAGTTGAGGGGATTTGCTGCTTTTCCGAGCAAGGTTGAGGGAATGACGCCCGATCGCAAAGGATAACCGCATCCATGCTGATCGGCCTCGCCATCCATGGCTCGGACGCTTTGCTCTTCGGGCGTCACTCCCTCACCCATCAAGCAGAGGTGCGGCTGTTGAAACCAGGTGCGCATTAATGCGCACCCTACATGTAGGGTCGCCATTTATGGCGACCTGGTTAAACAAATACCTTGGCTGCTATGGCGACCTGGTTAAACAATGCCCTGGCTGCGCAGGTAATCTTCATAGTTACCGGTGAAGTCGATAATACGATCGGCTTTCATCTCCATCACGCGGGTAGCCAGCGAGCTGACAAACTCACGGTCATGCGAGACGAAAATCAAGGTGCCTTCGTACATCTCCAGTGCCATGTTGAGCGACTCGATCGATTCCATATCAAGGTGGTTAGTCGGTTCATCCATGATCAGGATGTTCGGCTTCTGCATCATCAACTTGCCAAACAGCATGCGGCCCTTCTCACCACCCGACAGCACTTTGGCTGGTTTGTTGATCTCGTCATGGCCAAACAACAGGCGGCCAAGAATACTGCGCACCGCTTGCTCGTCATCGCCTTCCTGCTTCCACTGGCTCATCCAGTCGAATACCGTCAGGTCTTCAGCAAAGTCTTCCGCGTGATCCTGACCGTAATAACCAATGCGCGCATTCTCGGACCATTTCACCGTGCCGCTATCCGGCGTATGTTCACCGACAAGCGTTTTCAGCAACGTGGTTTTACCGATACCGTTGGCACCCAGAATCGCTAATTTCTCGCCGACTTCTAACATCAGGTTGAGTTTATTAAACAGCGGACCGTTATCAAAACCTTTGGTCAGCGCTTCAACTTCCAGCGCATTACGGAACAGTTTCTTATCCTGGTCAAAACGGATAAACGGGTTTTGACGGCTGGACGCTTTAACTTCTTCCAGCTTAATTTTATCAATCTGCTTGGCACGCGAAGTCGCCTGACGTGATTTAGAGGCGTTGGCGCTAAAACGGCTGACGAACGATTGCAGATCGGCAATTTGCGCTTTCTTCTTGGCGTTATCCGATAATAAACGTTCGCGTGATTGAGTAGCCGCGGTCATATATTCGTCATAATTACCTGGATAAACGCGCAGTTCGCCGTAATCCAGATCCGCCATATGCGTACACACCATATTCAGGAAGTGACGGTCATGCGAAATGATGATCATGGTGCTGTTACGTTCGTTGAGCACTTGCTCCAACCAACGAATGGTATCGATATCCAGGTTGTTGGTCGGTTCATCGAGCAACAAAATATCAGGATTAGCAAATAATGCCTGCGCTAAAAGCACACGCAATTTCCAGCCCGGCGCAATTTCGCTCATCGGACCGTAGTGCTGCTCCACCGGAATGCCAACGCCCAGTAATAATTCACCGGCACGTGATTCCGAACTGTAACCGTCCATCTCGCCGTATTCGACTTCAAGGTCGGCGACTTTATAGCCTTCCTCTTCGCTCATTTCCGGCAATGCATATATACGGTCACGCTCTTGCTTCACTGCCCACAATTCATTGTGGCCCATGATCACGGTGTCCAGCACACTATATTGCTCAAAGGCAAATTGGTCCTGACGTAACTTACCGATACGCTCATTAGGGTCGAGGGAAACATTTCCACCCGTCGGCACCAGGTCGCCGCCCAGTATTTTCATAAAGGTAGATTTACCGCTGCCGTTCGCACCGATTAAACCGTAACGATTACCGCCGCCAAATTTAACGGAGATATTTTCGAACAGCGGCTTACTGCCGAACTGCATGGTGATATTGCTGGAAACTAACACGGCATTGACCTTTGTTACGCAGTGGAGGAAAAAACAGCGGGCATTATGCCAGAAGCGGGCACCCGGACGCCACCTCTGCGCCTGAGGCAAAGAGGGTAATCGGCTGAACGTCTTGAGCTAATACAAAAAAATAAATAAAAAAGCCGAAGGCGTTGGCCTTCGGCTCCCACTTACAAGGATTGTGCGGATTATTTGATCAGGAAAGTATCGAGGCTTTTACCTGAATCCAGCGCTTTTTTAATCGCAGCTGGGGTACGGCCCTGGCCGGTCCATGATTTTACTTCACCGTTTTCGTCGGTGTAAGAATATTTTGCTGGACGTGGTGCACGCTTAGCGCGTTTTTTACCAACTTCCAGAGCACCCAGTAATTCGTTCGGGTCAATACCGTCAGCCAGCAGCATTTCGCGATATTTAGACAGCTTCTCTTCTTTTTCGCGGTTCTGCGCTTCTTCTGCGTTTACTTCGTCACGACGTTCAGTCACAACAACCGTTAATTTTTCCAGAATTTCTTCCAGATCGGTCAATGGCAGTTCACGAGCCTGCGCACGTAATGTGCGAATGTTGTTCAGAACTTTAAATGCGTCACTCATCACAATGTCCTTGCTTAAGGGGGTTAAATAAACTGTAGTGGCAAGATTACCTAATTCAAATAAAAAAATAAATTAATTTTATTGTCCGGATTTATCTGAAGTTGCTTACCTAATTCTTACATTGAGCTTTAAAACGGGTAAGGTTGCTTTAATTAACCCTGAATTAACAACTCAAGGTTGTTCCTTATGGAGGAACTGGAATCGATTTCAGTCCGATATTCTCAGGTAATAAACAACCATTTAGGCGCTATTGCGTGCTGCAGCATTAGTGAGCATAAAGGTAAGCAAGGATTAATGGTGTAACGAAAAACCTATTTTCATTGTGGAGTAATATATTGCTGAGGATGAGAGAAGAATCTCATTTTTTCTTATCGTGCCGATAAAAAAGCCGGTGGTTAACCGGCTACTAAGGGAAATTAATGCACTTCCGTCGCGGGGCCAAACACTGAATAGTCTGGCAGATTGACATTTTGATAAGGTTCCCAGCCACCGCCCAGCGCTTTATATAACGCCACTAAATCGAGTGCACTTTGCATGCGCGCCTGCGTCGATTGCGCTTTAGCTTGCGCCAGTTGTCGCTGCGCATCTAATACATCGAGGAACGTAGA
>NZ_DAMBSA010000437.1:0-3749 GCF_032054795.1 Pantoea sp. CTOTU49201 | reverse complement strand
AATCTTCTGTGGCAGCGATGGAGTCGCGCGGTGCCGAACTGAAAATCTCTACGCTGAAACGCTATGTTGAAGCGCTGGGCGGCGAACTGACGCTGGGTGTAAAAATGCCGGGAGGCGAGCACGTTGATTTGATTGTTTGATTTCACACCACGTAGCGGCGCAATTCATTGCGCCGCTACGGAATGCCGGTGATGTGATGCTGAGCCATACAAACTATTTACCGCGGCTGGCTTCGGCGATGAATTCATTCGCGGTGGCGAAGCCGCGTAAACCGCCGACCAGAACCGACATCAGCTGGGTGCCGACCTGTTTCTCCGTCAGCCCTACCGTGTCGAGCAAATCAAAGATTTCGCGCGGATCGAACAGGATATTCCACAGGAACACCGCCTTGTCGCCAATATCTGGCAGTTCCATCTCCGCCATCGCTTCACGCAACGCCGGGCGCAGCGCGTCGGCCTGCACTAACAGGTATTCCGCGCCTTCCCATAAACGTTCCAGATAGCCGCGACGGTTACGCATCGGCACCATCGCCGCGCCGCGCTCGCGCACCAGTTTGATCCAGTAACGGCTGACTTTTTCCAGCTTGAGTAAGCCACTGCAGCTTTGCTCGAGACTGTAATCCAGCAGCAGTTGCCCCACGTCCTGACGATACGCATTCAGCACCTCTTCTACCGACGTAAACTGACGATAGGCGGTGGCCACGGAGACGCCCGCTTCTGCGGCGATTTCCGTCATGCTTATCGGGGTTTCGGAGCGCTCGAACAAACGGGCTGCTGCCTGAATCAGGTTCTTGCGGTTTCTTTCGGTATCACTGCGCATCGGTTTTCCCGTCATTGTGGGTGTGCTTCCTTAAACGTGCTGATGTTACTTGAAACTGGCCAGGCCGCGCTTCAAACGGCGCACACCTTCAGTAATGGCTTCACTGCTGGCAGCGTAAGAGAGGCGCAAATGCCCTTCGCCCGCCGCGCCGAATTCACTGCCAGGCCGCACCGCGATGCCCTGTTCGCGCAGCAGCGACACCATATCAATCGCCGGAATCGGCAACGAATAGGCCGGGAAGCAATAAAACGCGCCTTCGGGTTCATTCAGCTTCAGCTCTGGAATCGCCGACAATCCTTCCATCATCAGCACGCGACGCTGGCGGTAGACATCATACATACGTTTTACGTCATCTTTACACTGCGTCAGCGCCACCAGCGCCGCACGCTGCACCGCGCTGTTCACCGATCCGTTCACCGTATTGTGCACGCGTGCTGCGGCAGCAATCATCTCCGCCGGTCCCGCCAGATAACCCACGCGCCAGCCGGTCATGGCGTAACTTTTGGAGAAAGTCTGACAGAACAGCGTGCGTCCGGCAAAAGCGGGAATATGCAGCACCGAGGTAAAGGGACGATCGGTAAACACCAGATCGCTATAAGCTTCATCGGCGATCACCAGCGTATCGTGCTGGTTCACCAGTTGGCCGAGCGCTTCTATTTCGGCGCGGCTGTGCACAATGCCAGTCGGATTGCCGGGATTGCAGAACACAAACAGTTTGGCGCCGTCGAGTGCGCTATCCAGACGTTCCAGATCCCAGTGCAAATCCGCGCGGCACGGCATTGGCACGCAGATGCCACCGGCCATATTGACCAAATCCGCATATAGCGAATAGGTTGGATCCGGGATCACCACGCGATCGCCCGGATTGACGATGGAGAGAATCGCCGCCGCAAGACCGGCGGTGCCGCCGTGCGTGACCAGAATTTCACCGGCTTTCACCGCGTTGCCGCTCTGCGCGGACACCTCGTCCGCCAGCGCGCTGCACAAGGCTTTGTCTCCGAGCAGCGGCGCGTAATGGGTGTAACCGGCTTGCAGCGCATCCACTGCCGCTTGCACGATGCGCGGCGGCGTATCGAAATCCGGTTCGCCCATCGCCAGAGAAACCATATCGCCGCTCGACGCGGGTTGCTGCACACGCAGCGAGGTGCGCTCTACACGTAATACCGCCTCGGCGGCTTTAAAATTTTGACTCGACATAAGGATTCCTATTCCGATTTTTCACGTTCGGCCTGGCACGCTGCCGGGGCATTTTTCCAGCGGCTGATCTCCAGATCGCCGGAGAGATCGCGCAGCACCGTCGGCGCGACAATCAGTTCTTCCACCACGGTGCGCGCCGGTAAGCTGGCGCACAGCAGAATGGCTTCGGCCACATCTTCCGGCTGCACCATGCCATCACGAATCGCCTGATCCGGCGGATTGGCGCGGTTATCCATGATTGGCGTGTTCACTTCACCCGGTAAAATGCAGGTTGAGCGGATGCCGTCATTGCGAAAGGTGTTGTGCAGATAGGTCATAAAGTTGCGCACCGCTGCTTTCGCTGCGCCGTAGGCCGCGCCGCCCAGCAGGTTTGGTCGCAGCGCCGCCAGCGAGGAAACGGTGATGATGGTGCCGTTTTTGCGCGCCAGCATGTCGGGCAGCAACGCCTGCGTTAGCAGGAATACCGCTTTCATGTTGACGTCCTGCACCTGATCCCACTCCTCTTCGGCAATCCAGCGCGCATTCAGCGTCTTGCTGGCGCTGCCGGCGTTGTTGACCAGAATATCGACCTGGCCCAGTTCGGCAATCGCCCACGCTACCAGCGCCTCAACCTCGGTTTTTTGCGCGATATCCGCAGCATAAGCCGACACTTTACCGCCCTGCGCGATCAGGCTCGCCGCCACCTCATCCAGCACCGCCTGACGACGTCCCACCAAAATCACATGCGCCCCGCGCGCGGCAAAACCGGCCGCAGCCGCTTTACCAATCCCGCTGCCCGCGCCGGTAATCAGCACCACTTTTCCCGTTAATCTGTCCATGTTTTAGCCTCTTTTAAGGTCATGCAGGTTCACGCCGTAATCACGCAATGCGCCCGCTTCAGTGATGTAACCTTCCTGCACATCCCACAGGATGGCGTTGAGATCGCGCTCGGCTACCGGCATCTTGCCGCCGCCGCCCGGCATTTGAATGGTGACTTCGTCGCCGGGTAACACATCATGGCGTCCAACCGGTTTCGCCAGCGATGCGCCGTTAATCGCCACAACGTTCGGCGCACCCGCCGCCGCGCCTAACACGCCCCCTGCCGCGTGTTTTTGCCGCGAGTAGAACATGCTGTGCGAGAGCGGATATTTGCTGGTGTTGCGAATCACCATGCGCTGCGCCACGCCGCCGCGATAGCGCCCGGCACCGCCCGAATCGGGCACGATGGATTTCTGCAGGAACAGTAGCGGCGTGGCGGATTCAATCAGCTCAACTGGCGTGGAGGACATATTGCCAGGGAAGCCGGTGACAATGCCGTCTGCGGCTGGACGCGCGCCGGTGCCGCCGTTGACGCACAGGCTTTCGACAAAGCGGCGTCCGTCATCGAACTGTCCGGCGAACACGTCGCAGGTGACCGGCGCGCTGCCCGAGTGACCCATCACACGATCCGGCATGATATCGGCCAGCGCGGTGAAAATGGCGGCGTGCGCCATGTGTCCGACGCGGTTACGCATCTCCACCGCACAAGGCGGACGCGCATTGGCAATCGAGCCTTCCGGCGCGGTAACGGTAATGGATTTAAAGCAGCCTTCGTTATTCGGCAGATGCGGCTCAAGCAGGCATTTCAGCGGATAGACGCTGTAGGCATAGGTGAATGACATTGGGCAGTTGCTGCCAAACAGCGATTCCGCCGACGAACCGGCATAATCGATGGTGATGTTGCTGCCATCAACAATCACTGCCACGTTGAGATG
>NZ_DAMBSA010000436.1:0-3766 GCF_032054795.1 Pantoea sp. CTOTU49201 | reverse complement strand
GCGGCTCAACGCCCGACGGCAATGATTACGACCGCGATATCGTGATCATCAGCACTCGCCAGCTCAAAGGCGTGCAGGTGATCGATCAGGCGTGTCAGGTGATCGCCTTCCCTGGCACCACCTTGACGGAACTGGAGCATACTTTGCAGCCGCTGGGTCGTGAGCCGCACTCGGTGATTGGATCGTCCTGCATCGGCGCTTCGGTGGTCGGCGGGATTTGTAATAATTCCGGTGGCTCGCTGATTCGGCGCGGCCCCGCTTTCACCGAAAAATCCTTGTTCGCCCGCATTCATGACGATGGCCGGTTAGAGATGGTCAACCATCTCGGCATCGAGTTAGGCGACACGCCAGAAGTGATGCTGGAAAACCTGACGCAGCAGCGATATCAAACCGGCGAACAATCCGACTGGCAGGGAAAAATCTGGGCGGATGATTATGCCGACCGCCTGCGAGATGTGGCTGCAGATTCCCCGGCGCGCTTCAATGGCGATCTGCGTTACCTGCACGACAGCTCAGGCAGCGCCGGAAAAGTGGTGGTGTTCGCTGTGCGCTTGCCGACCTTTGAAGCCAGCGCCGGAAGCGATACCTTCTATATCGGCACTAACGATGAGAGCGTGCTGGTGGCACTGCGCCGTTTCCTGCTTACCAAGATGAGCGAGCTGCCGCTGCAGGCGGAATACATCCATCGCAACGCCTTCGATTTAACCGTGCGCTACGCCAAACATATGTATCTGGCGATCCGTAAACTGGGCCCGCAGGCCATTCCACAGATGATGGCTAACAAAGCCAAATGGGATGTGCGCGTCAGCCACCTGAAATTCCTGCCGCGCAATTTTGTTGATCGGGTGCTGCAATTTTTCAACCAGCTAACGCCGAGCTTTATCGCGCCGCGCATCATGGATTACCGCAGCGAGTATCAACATCATTTGATGATCAAAGTGGAGTCGCAGCAAACCGCTGAATTACAAAGCTTGTTACAGCAGTTCTTTGCTGAGCAGCCAGGCGGCTTTTTCCTCTGCAATGCACGCGAAGCGGCGGATGCATTTTTAGTGCGTTTCGGCGTCGGCGGCTGCACCATTTCCTACTGCGATGCGCTGGGCTACAACCCCAACGAACGGCTGGTGGCATTTGACGTTGCACTACGCCGCAATGATGACGCGTGGCGTTTGACGCTGCCGGATCATCTGGCAGCGCAGGTGCAGGTTGATTCGTGCTGCGGGCACTTCTTCTGCTACGTCAATCATCAGGATTACGTGCTGAAAGCGGGCTACGACGCGAAAGTGTTTAAGGAAGAGGTGAAGCGCTATCTTGAGCAGCGCGGCGCGAAGTATCCCGCCGAGCACAATGTCGGACATCTTTATCAGGCATCGTGTGAACATGTCGAGCATTGGAAACAGCTCGATCCAACCAACAGCTGTAATCCGGGGATTGGCAAAACCAGTAAGAAGAAGTTTTGGCGGGACACGTAGCATCGCACGTAAGGTGCGTATGAATGCGCACCTGGTCGCCATAAATGGCGCCCCTACGATAACGGTGCGGGTTTTGTAGGGTGCGCATTCATGCGCACCTGGTCACCATAAATGGCGACCCTACGATAACGGTGCGGGTTTTGTAGGGTGCGCATTTATGCGCACCTGGTCGCCAAAATCAACCAACGATGCCGTTCGCGCAGCAGACGCTGGTGCAGTTGCTGAAGCTGCGGCAGCGTCAGAGCCTGAATGGCAGCGCGATTGAGCGTCGCCAGGCCGTGCTGCTGGCGCAGGGTTTCGAGTGCGGCATCGCCATTGTCTTTGCTTGCGCATTGCGTCACTAAGCTTGCCTGCCATGCCGCCAGCTTTTCAGGGGAAATTGCCGCGATCTCGGCAACCATCTCACGCATAAAGCGTTTACAGTGACCCAGCAACGCGCGCCAGGTGATATCCGGCGATTGCAGTGCCAGCATTAAGCCATCCACATCTGCCACCCGCTGATAACGCGCCGACACCACATAACCAATTTGCTGATCTACGCGCAGCCGCTGGAAGAAGCGCGTTTCCAGCATCAGCGCCATCACGCGTAAAGCAGCCAGGGCGGCATCGTCGGCGTGCGATAACGGCATAAACAGCAACAGCGCCTGATCGCGTCCGTCGCAGTCGATGGGCACAATGCCGCGTTGCAGTTGTGCGGGCGGCGTGTAGCGCGCCAGATCCGGCGCAAAATCGCTGAGCAGATGCGCCACGCGCTGGCTTAGTGCGCTATTGGTGCCGCACCATGCCGCCAGCCAGTGCGGCAATGGCGATGGCTTAATCAAGCGAGTTGGCAAAGCGGCGAGCAGCTGACGAATGACGATGGAGTGTGTTGTCGCTGCGGATTGTGCCAGCACCGGCTTGTTCAGCGCCCGTAATGCCTGATGCACGCTTAACAACGCGCGATCTTCGGATGCGGGCAGATTGAGCAACAGCTGCCAGCTTCCCTGCATTTGTTGCCAGGTGCCGTTGCCGCCCGCGTGGCGCAGTTCCGCCAGCAGCGGGCGCAACTGGCGTTGCCGCGCCTGCGCTTCTTCATCGCTCAAGGTTTGATAAAACGCCGGACGCAGCAGCAACGTCTCAACCTGTTTTACCGGTGCAATCAGCGGCAGTTGCTGCGCCACCGGCGGAAGACGAGTGAGCTTAAAGTCGTCAGAGGCGGGATAAAAGTGAAACGCTGCGGATTCTGCCGCATTTAGTGACGGCTGTAGCCACTCAGCCAGTTGCAAAGTAAAGCCTTGTGTCTGATGCGGTGCGCCGTCGACGTGTTGCTGCGTGAGCAGACGCGTGCGAGGACAATGCGGCAACGCGGCGGCAAAATCCGTGAAGTTATCTGAAACCGCTAAACCAGGCGCGAAGCCCAACGCGTGGCCGCGCAACTGTTCCAGCGGCGAAAAGGCCGCGAAATCCTGCTGCGCGAGTTGCGCGTAATGCTGCAGCTGAATCGCATTACACTCGATTAACGCAGCCAGATGCTGCCAAACGCGTTGCTCAATCTGTTGCGCCTGCGCCGAAGAAATATGCCTGGCGCTGAAGCGCAGCGCCAATAACGCTTGCTGCTCATCTTGCCATAACCATTGCACATCAAAGGCTTCGCATAGCGCCTCAGCCCGCAACTGCGCCAGCAAACTGCCCGACGCTTCGTCTTGCCAGAACATCTTAAGCAAGGTGACATTGTCACGAACTGTCTGCTCATCACCGGCGATCATCAGTGTCAGCCAGAAATTTTCTTCACCGCCTAATTGCAGCAAACGATCGCCGGGCAGCAGCGTAGGTCTAACCGCCGCAGCGCGTTCTCCACCCGCCAGCAAACTGCCACCAAAGCGGATCGCCAGCTGTGCTAGTTCATCAAGCGATTGCGGCCCTTGCAGCCAAAGCTCCATATTTTCAGCGCGATAGTAGCGGCGATGAAAATCGCGTAATGCGGATTGTAACTCCGTGACATTGTCACTAAACGCAAGCCGACTGCCGACACGGAAGCGCTGAAAGCGTCCCGTTAGCTTATCTACGATAGCGGCTTCGCTCAGCGTGTCGGCATGGTTTTGCAGCAGTTGGTACTCTGCCTCAATCACTGCCGCTTCCTGCTGAATCGCCTGTGTCGTCAGCAATGGGGACGCCAACATATCGCACAGCCGCTGCACGCCTGCAGACAATGCTGAAGCTGGGAGCTGAAAGAAATAGGCGCTGCGGCTCAACTGCGTGGTGGCATTCACCTGGCCGCCCTGCTGCTGCAGCCAAGGCATCAGGAGATGCTCGCCGTT
>NZ_DAMBSA010000435.1:0-3778 GCF_032054795.1 Pantoea sp. CTOTU49201 | reverse complement strand
AGTACTACACGGCCGCTGCCAGCCGGCAAGGTGTAAATAGTTTCCTGCTGCAGTGTTAAGGGCGTGTCGGCTAAACGTTCAATCTGCCAATAGCTAAAGGCGGTGGCGAGTCCTGCGACTACCACTGCACCTGCGAGAATTTTCTTCATTCGAGTCATGATGCTTCCATCGTCGGGCAACTGGCGCGCAGTTGCTGATACAGCGAGCGTGCGCTAAACGAAACGTCGTCAATTTGTCGCACGGGTAAAACGGGCATCAGAGCGTTGCATATCACCACTTCATCAGCGTTCAACACGTCGTCCCTGCTGCCATCAATCAGCTGACAAGTCTGGCCATTCGCGGCCATCTGCGCCATCAGATAACGACGCATAATGCCATCCACGCCAGCCTGCTCAAGCTTCGGCGTAAAGACGATATTGCCTTTGCGCCAGAATAAATTGGCCGCACAGCATTCCACCACCGTCCCGTTAGTGTCAAGCACCAGCGCCTCGTCGCCACCCGTCTGGTCAAGATGCTGGCGAATTAGCACCTGCTCAAGCCGGTTCAGGTGCTTTACGCCGGCCAGCAATGGATTGCGCGCCAGGCGTATTGGGCTGGTGTGCAGCACAGCGCCCTGCTGTTGCAACGTGGCGTAATGCTGTGGCCACGGCGAGAGGGAAAGGATGCGCGTCGGTGTTTGGCAGCCTGCGCGGCTATAACCGCGTCCGCCTGCGCCCGGTGTCAAAATCACTTTCAGCACAGCCTGCGCCTGGCCCGCAGCGGCGTGATGCATTTCTGCGGCGACTTGAGCTAGATCAGGCGCATCCATCAATAACCGTGCGCAGCCCTCTTTCAGCCGCTGCAGGTGCGCATCCAGCATGACTACATGGCCGTTAATCACCGCAGCGGTGGTAAAGCAGCCATCACCAAATTGCACTGCGCGATCGCGTGCTGAAAGCTCGGTTTGCGCTATGCCGTTTATCCACATGTTGGCCGCCTTGATTACCCCGGTAGAATATATAAAAAAGGCCCGCAATGCGGGCCTCTGTATGGCTGAGGAGCGATTAAACCTTGCGGAAGATCAGCGAGCCGTTAGTGCCGCCAAATCCGAAGGAGTTACACAAGGTGTACTCCAGTCCGCTGACCTGGCGCGCCGTATGCGGCACGAAGTCCAGATCGCAACCTTCGTCAGGATTGTCGAGGTTGATGGTCGGTGGAATCGCCTGGTCACGCAGCGCCAGAATCGAATAAATCGCTTCTACCGCGCCCGCAGCGCCCAACAGGTGGCCAGTCATCGACTTAGTAGAGCTGACCATCACACTGTGAGCCGCCGCACCAAACACCGATTTCACCGCCTGCGCTTCCGCTTTGTCACCGGCTGGCGTCGAGGTGCCGTGCGCGTTGACATAACCGATCTGCTCAGCGTTCAGCTGCGCGTCACGCAGCGCGTTAACCATCGCTGCTGCTGCACCTGAACCGTCTTCCGGAGGTGACGTCATGTGGTAAGCATCGCTGCTCATGCCGAAACCAATGATCTCAGCATAAATCTTCGCACCACGTTTCTTAGCGTGTTCGTACTCTTCCAGTACGATAATGCCAGCACCATCACCCAACACGAAACCGTCACGATCTTTATCCCATGGACGGCTTGCCGCCTGAGGATTGTCATTACGCGTGGAGAGCGCACGAGCAGCACCAAAACCACCAACGCCTAATGGCGTACTGGCTTTCTCCGCACCACCGGCCAGCATCACATCAGCATCGTTATACGCAATGATACGCGCCGCATGACCGATGTTGTGCACACCAGACGTACAGGCAGTTGCGATAGAGATGCTTGGACCTTTCAGGCCGTACATGATGGTGAGGTGACCTGCAACCATGTTGACGATGGTAGAAGGCACGAAGAATGGGCTGATTTTGCGCGGTCCACCGTTGACCAGCGAGCTGTGGTTATCTTCGATTAAACCCAGTCCGCCAATGCCAGAACCGATTGCCGCACCAATGCGACCAGCATTCTCATCGGTTACGACCAGACCGGAGTCTGCCATAGCCTGAATGCCCGCAACGATACCGTATTGGATGAAGTCATCCATCTTGCGCTGATCTTTGCGCGAGATGAAATCATCGCAATTAAAATCTCTTACTAAGCCCGCAAAACGCGTTGCATAGGCACTAGTATCAAAATGGTCGATCAGGCTAATGCCGCTCTGACCGGCAAGGAGAGCACTCCAGGTAGACTCTACGGTATTGCCGACAGGAGACAACATGCCAAGACCAGTCACAACTACACGACGCTTAGACACGCACGTCCTCCAGGGAGGGAAAAAATAACGCTATGTGGGGCATACATAAAACTCAGGCGGTCGAGGTGACCGCCTGAAGATATTCATTAGTCGTGTTGATGACTATTGATGTAATCGATCGCTGCCTGAACGGTAGTGATTTTCTCAGCTTCTTCGTCTGGAATTTCAGTATCAAACTCTTCTTCCAGAGCCATTACCAGCTCAACGGTGTCAAGAGAATCTGCACCAAGGTCTTCAACGAAAGAAGCAGTGTTAATAACTTCCTCTTCTTTAACACCCAGCTGCTCAGCTACGATTTTCTTAACGCGTTGTTCGATATCGCTCATACTATTTAATTTCCTATCAAAACTCGCTTTCGCGATGGTTTTCGTAGTGTATAAAATGTTGAAAAAGATGCAACAAAATCCCGGCTGGTCGAACCACGATTTTGCGTTATTCTGCGGTGTTTACCGCAGATAAAGCAAATGTTTTCGTGATTATCAGACCATGTACATGCCGCCATTGACATGAAGCGTCTCACCCGTGATGTAGGCTGCTTCGTCAGAGGCTAAGAATGCAACAGCATTGGCAATCTCCTGCGGGTCACCTAAACGACCTGCTGGAACTTCTGCCAAAATACCCGAACGTTGATCTTCGTTCAGTGCACGCGTCATGTCCGTCTCAATAAAGCCCGGAGCCACGACGTTTACAGTAATGCCACGTGACGCAATTTCTCGCGCCAGTGATTTGCTAAAGCCAATCAAACCTGCTTTTGCTGCCGCATAGTTTGCCTGACCCGCGTTACCCATGGTTCCAACTACAGAACCGATGGTAATGATACGGCCCACGCGTTTTTTCATCATGGCACGCATAACCGCCTTAGAAAGACGGAAGACAGATGTCAGGTTGGTATCAAGGATATCCGCCCACTCATCGTCTTTCATGCGCATCAACAGATTGTCACGCGTAATGCCTGCATTATTGACTAAAATGTCCACTTCGCCAAATTCGGCGCGAACTTGTTCGAGGACGCTCTCAATTGAGGCGGCATCAGTGACGTTCAGCAGCAGGCCTTTGCCCTTGTCGCCGAGGTAAGCACTGATTGCTTCCGCACCGCTTGCACTGGTGGCGGTTCCCACCACTTTGGCACCGCGCGCAGCCAGCGTTTCCGCAATGGCGCGACCAATTCCACGGCTTGCACCGGTAACCAGCGCTACTTTACCTTCAAAGCTCATGTTTTTCCTCTTATTCCTGTGAAAGTGCAGCACTCAGTGAAGCAGAATCGTTCACCGCAGCAGCACTCAGGCTATCCACAATACGTTTGGTCAGACCGGTCAGGACTTTACCTGGACCGACTTCCAGCAGCTGTTCAACGCCCTGCGCAGCAATAAACTCGACCGATTCGGTCCAGCGCACCGGGCTATACAGCTGACGAACCAATGCGCTTCGAATCGCAGCAGCTTCAGTTTCACACTTCACGTCGACGTTATTTACCACCGGCACCGAAGGCGCAT
>NZ_DAMBSA010000434.1:0-3784 GCF_032054795.1 Pantoea sp. CTOTU49201 | reverse complement strand
CCGGTGAGCGCAGCGGGGATTTTCCAGTCAAATCTGGGCGATGTGGCGCAAACGCGCAGCTCGGGTAATGCCAGTCGTGCGGATTTTGAATCTGCGTTAGGGACAGCAGTGCAGGATGAGATGGCGTTGTATCAGCAGATGCAGCAACGCAGTCTTGAGCGCTGTGGCGTAGCGTAAGAAGAAATTTTACAGCCGGTCTGAAATTCAACAGACCGGCTGCTTTTCTTGTAGTTATTGCAAGCGCGAGTCACGCACCAGCGTGTACTTCCCGGCACCCAAAAACATAATGGCGAGCGCACCCAGCAAGTAAAGAGCTTCTGTCTCCAGCGCCCAGGCACCGACATCAGTGCGATGCCAGACTGCGCCCATTTTTACCAGCAGTGTCGCAACAATCATGTTCACCGCAATAATGAACGCCGCAGGGCGCGTCAAAAATCCGATGATCACCATTACAGGTGCCGCTATTTCCCCGATGTAAGCACCGTAAGCGATGAAACCTGGCATCCCTTTGACGGCGAGCATATGCGCAATCCAGCCCACGCCATGCACTACCTTGAACGCCCCATGAAACAGCAGCAATCCGCCAAAAGTCAGGCGTAACAGCAGTTTGCCGAAGTCCGGGTGATCGCACATGCGGTTGAACATCTGATTAATGCCACCAAACATGGTGTTTCTCCGTCGCGCCAGGTTAACTTGCAACCTTAAAACAAATGGTCTCAATGGGGTTAGCCAAAATATTTGATGGAGTTGTTCAAAGAATCGCGCCACGGTTCGGCATAATCTGCAAATGCTTTCAGAACATGGACATTCGTCCAAGGCCTGCAAATAATGGAACGATGCATTATCAGGGAACCCGAGATGAAAAATGAACGACGTCTGAGGATCATGACCGCAGAAGGTGAACTCAGAGGCCTGATGGACGAAGATCTTTTTGTCTTCAAAGGAATACCGTACGCAGCCGCACCTACTGGCGCTTTACGCTGGCGACCGCCGCAGCCGGTTCAGCCGTGGCAAGATGTGCGTGACGCGACCGAATGGGGCGCGGCAAGCTGGCAGAACCGTGACTATTGCGTGGCCGCTGGCGGTGGCGATCCCGGTCGCTTCAGTGAAGATTGTCTCTACCTGAATATCTGGACGCCGGATGTCGAGCCATCGCGGCCGTTGCCGGTGATGGTCTGGTTGCACGGCGGCGGTTTTGCCATCGGTGCGGGCAATCTCGATCCCTATCGCGGCAAAGCGCTGGCGGCGCAAGGTGTCGTGGTCGTAACGCTCAACTATCGCCTTGGCCACTTCGGCTTCTTCTCTCATCCGGCGCTGGATGCGCAATATCCCGCCGGGCGCGTGATCAACAACTTTGCCTTACTCGATCAAATTGCCGCGTTACAGTGGATTCAGCGCAACATTCCTGCCTTTGGCGGCGATCGTCATAACGTGACGCTGTTTGGTGAATCCTCCGGCGCGCGCAGCGTGTTATCGCTGTGCTGCTCGCCGCTTTCCGAAGCGCTGTTTCACAAAGGCATCGTACAAAGCGCCTACAGCTTGCCCGACATCCCGCAAAAGCAGGCACAACAGATTGGTTTGCAGGTGGCGGCGCATTTTTCATTACCCGAAGATGCCAGCGCCGAGCAGCTGCGCGAGCTGCCGGCTGAACAATTCTGGCCGTTAGAACGCCCGCTGGCGCTTGGCCCGGTGCCAATCAGCGGCGATGCGGTGCTGCCGAAGCCGATGTTAACCACTTTTATGAGCGGTAAGCAGCATCGCATCCCGTTAATGATTGGCAGCAACAGCGATGAAGCCAGCGTGTTGGACTATTTTGGCGTGGATGCCACGGCGGTGTTGCGCCAGATGCGCAGCAAGAACCGCGTCAGTTATCGTCTGATGAAGTGGTTGTACGACATTCATGATGATGCGCTGCTGGGGCGTGCGATGGCGCGCGATATGGCGTTCACGGTGTTACCGTTGATGGTCGCTCAGGCGCAGCACAATATCGGCATGCCCGCATGGCGTTACTGGTTCGATTACGTCTCCGAAAACGCGCGCGATCTCTATCCGCACGGCACCTGGCACGGCAATGAAATTCCTTATGTCTTTAACACGCTTGATACGCTTACGCCGCCAGCGGAACGCAGCTACAGCGAGCAGGATAAAGCGTTCGCCGGCGCAGTCAGCGCCTATTGGGTCACCTTTGCACGGGAAGCCAGCGAGTTTAGCGCGCACTTACCGGGTGAGGTTGATTGGCCCGCCTGGCGACCGGGCGAAGATCTGACGTTGGCGTTAGGCGATCAGGGCAAAGCCCAAGCGGTGGTAAAGGCGCGCTTTATGCGTGGACGGCTGCGTTTGTTCCGTTTGATGATGCGTAGCCACGTTAAGCTTTGATGAGCCTGCTAATGGTTTAAGCAGGCAAATGAATTTATAAGGCAAATTCACGCCTATCTTGCTGATTAATCATAAAAGCCCGTTTTCCTAACCTGCGTCAGTAAGCAATTAATTAGCTTACAAAACCGTTACATTTTCCCTATCCGATGCCGATAAACGCAATATGCCCGATTTTATCGGGCCTCCTTCGCGTTTCACACCACGGGATTATGTATGGGTATCTTAAAAAATTTCACCATCCGCGCCGTATTGCTCACCATTCTTGGGCTGTTTTGCCTGCTGTGGTGTGCCGTTGGGCTGTTTAGCGTCCACTCACTGAACGCCCTCGGCGAGGGCAACGAGATTGACCGCCAGCTGGTCAATCAAATGACGGTTTTGAGCAAAGGAAACGATCAGTATTTTCGTGTGGTTACGCGTCTATCGCGTGTGATGGAAGGCCGTGCTTCAGGTAGCGTAGTCAATGCTGATGCGTTCGCGCCGGTACAGCAAGCGCTCGACAATATGAAAGATCTGCTGGCGCAGTTTAAAACCATGGCGCCGGGTCCAATGGACTCGGAGACCGCCAATAGCGTTATCGCCAACTGGCAAAAACTTCTGGATGAAGGTATCGCCCCGCAGGTTTCGCTGGCGCAGCAGGGCACGATTGAGGCCTATCGCGCGCAAGCCAATAACGTCACGCCGCCGCTCAGTCGCGCGTTTGGTGCCAGCGCTGAAGCCTTCAATAAAGCCGCAGGCAGCAAGCTGGATGAGACGCGCATCACCGTCGATAAGCTCACCAGCATCACCAAAGTGATCATTCTGGTGGCGGTAGTGATTGGCTTGTTCATTCTGCTGTTTACCGATCGCTATTTGGTGGCGATGCTGGTGAAACCGCTGGAACGCATCCGCAACCATTTCTCTATTATTGCGCAGGGCGATCTGAGCCAGCCGGTAGAAGATTTTGGCCGTAACTGTGTCGGCAAACTGGTGCCGCTGTTGCGTGCCATGCAGGACAGCCTGCGCGAAGCGGTGAGCGCGATTCGCAGCGGAACTGAAAATATCTATCGCGGCGCGGCGGAGATCTCCTCCGGCAACAACGATCTCTCTTCGCGCACCGAAGAGCAGGCGGCCGCGCTCGAGCAAACGGCGGCGAGCATGGAGCAGTTAACCGCCACCGTGAAGTTCAACGCCGACAACGCGCGTCAAGCTAGTTCGCTGGCAGAAACCGCCACCGGCACCGCGCAGCAGGGCGGCAAGTTGGTGGGCGAAGTGGTTACCACTATGCAAGGCATCTCCGGCAGCTCGAAGAAGATCGCGGAAATCACCAGCGTGATTAACAGCATCGCCTTCCAGACCAACATTCTGGCGCTGAATGCCGCGGTTGAAGCCGCACGCGCCGGTGAACAGGGCCGAGGTTTTGCCGTGGTGG
>NZ_DAMBSA010000433.1:0-3787 GCF_032054795.1 Pantoea sp. CTOTU49201 | reverse complement strand
GGATATTACCGAGCGTGTCGTCCAGCAGCACTGATTCGGTGATCTCCACTTCCAGCCGATGCGGCGCCAGCCCGGATTCCCGCAGCGCACCTTCCACCACCGACACCAGCGAGCTGTTCTTAAACTGCAGCGGCGACAGGTTCACCGACACCGATTGTTCGGTGTTCCAGCTCTGCGCTTCGCGGCAGGCTTCGTACAGCGCGTAGGCGCCGAGCATATGAATCAAGCCGGTCTCTTCAGCGATCGGGATAAAATCGTTTGGCATAATCAGCCCTTTAATCGGGTGATGCCACCGCATCAGCGCTTCATAGCCGATGATGCCCTTCTCGTCGGTGATCGGTTGATAATAGAGTTTGAGCTGACGACCGGAGATCGCCTCGCGTAGATCGCTCTCAATCACGCGACGACTGCGCGCCTGATCGTCCATTTCAATGGTGAAGTGTTCGAAGCGATTGCGGCCATTACGTTTAGCTTCATACAGCGCCATATCGGCGCAGCGCAGCATATGTTCCGGCGTGTTGGTGGCTTGCGAGGTGAGCGCGATGCCGACGCTCAAACCCACCGACAGGTTATGTCCTTCAACGTTGATTGGCGGACGGATTCCCTCGATCAGCCGCTGCGCCACCACTGCCGCTTCATCGGCAGAACGGACATTCGGCAGCACGATGGCAAACTCGTCGCCGCCAATACGCGCCAGCGTATCGTGATCACGCAGCGCGCTGCGCAGGCGTTTCGCCACCACGCGCAACAGGTCATCACCAATCTGGTGGCCGAGCGCATCGTTAACGTTTTTGAAGTTATCGAGATCGAGACACAGCGTGGCGCTGATTTGGTTGTTCTGATTATCAACACGCAAGGCTTCGCTGAGTTTCTGGCGGAACAACACGCGGTTCGGCAGGCTGGTGAGATTATCGTGATGCGCCATATGACGGATGCGCGCATCGGCTTCACGCTGGTCGGTCACGTCCTCGACAATCAGCATCACGTAGTTCTGACGCATATCTTTGCCGCTGATGGTAGTAGCGCGCGTATGCAGAATACGCTCGCCGCCAGCGGTCAGCAGCAGCTGTTCGCGCGAGTGAATGCCCTCGCTACGCAGCGCCACATCCGCCAGGCTATTGAAGTAATCGCCCAGCTCCGCCGACATACATTCGTGCGGGCGTTTATGCATGATCAGCGCTTTATTGACGCCAAACAGCTGCTCGGCTTTGTCGTTCACCATCAGGATTTCACGGCTGATGGCATCTTCAACAATCACGCACGATGGAATATTGCTGATGATGGTGTCGAGAAAGCCCGACAGCTCCGACATTTTGGCACTCTGCGATTGCACCAGATCCCGCGCGCGCAGCAGTTGCTGTTCGTTTTCACGACGTTCGGTGATATCGCGGGTAATTTTGGCGAAACCGATCAGTTTGCCAGTTTCATCATTGATTGCCTCAATGACGACATGCGCCCAAAACGCCGAGCCATCTTTGCGGTAGCGCCAGCCCTCATCTTCGAAACGGCCAGTTTTCAAGGCAATGCCAAGGTTGGCTTCGGGCGCGTTAGCATTACGTTCCGCTGAACTGTAAAACACCGAAAAGTGCTGGCCGACAATTTCGTCAGCCACATAACCTTTGGCGCGCTGCGCCCCGTTGTTCCAGTTCACCACGCGGCCCTGCACATCCAGCATATAGATGGCGTAATCGCGCACGCCTTCCACCAGCAAGCGGAAATTCTTCTCCTGCTCGTGCTGTTTACGCAGCAGCGCCTGCTGTTCGGTGCAGTCGCGGGTAATTTTGGCGTAACCGATCAACTTGCCCGCATCATCGCGGATCGCATCAATGATGACATGCGCCCAAAACGCGCTGCCATCTTTACGGTAACGGTAGCCTTCGTCTTCGAAACGACCGGTTTTGAAGGCGGTGGTGAGATTTTTTTCCGGGATATGGTTTAGTCGATCTTGCGCGCTGTAGAAGCGTGAAAAGTGCTGTCCAACGATCTCTTCGGCCACGTAGCCTTTCGCGCGCTGTGCGCCTACGTTCCAATTTTCAACGTTGCCGTCCAAATCGAGCATGTAGATAGCGTAATCGCTGACGCCTTCCACCAGCATGCGAAAACGCTGTTCCTGCTCGCGCTGTTTACGCTGCTGCTCTTGCTGCTCGGTGCAGTCGCGGGTGATTTTGGCAAAACCCAGCAGCTCACCAAATTCATCGCGGATGGCGTCGATCACCACATGCGCCCAAAACGCGCTACCATCTTTACGATAGCGCCAGCCTTCGGTTTCAAAGCGTCCGGTCGCCGTTGCTGTCGCCAGCCCGCGCTGTGGCGCGCCGTTTTTGCGATCCTCTTCGCTGTAAAACAGCGCAAAATTCTTCCCCACGATTTCATCGGGCGTGAAGCCTTTGGCACGCTGCGCGCCGGCGTTCCAGTTCGCCACGGTGCCATCGGGTTTGAGCATGTAAATGGCGTAATCCACCACGCTCTGTACCAAAAGTCGGTACATGACGTCAGAGTTATTATTCATTGTTATTCGCCTATTGCTGGCCTGGTATCGTCGAGACTATTAAGAAAATTCTTAATTATCGTGCAGACTTAAGCGCAAATACGCAGCGCTGACAAGCGCTATTCATCCGCAGACAAATGTTGGTAGGTAAGTTATCGGCAGTGGCGAGAAAATGTTCAGTAGGATACTTCACAAATCATCATACGTTGACGGCAGGCTGGCGTTACTCTTGCCACGGTAAAATGCCGTGCGGCAAGCGTCGCGTCAGGCGAGTCGCCAGAGCCATTAATAAGCACACCACCACAATCATCAGGCAGCCGACCGCCGCCGCCAGCGAGGCGGATCCGCCTTCATCAAGGAACACGATGGTCGGTCCGATGGTTTGCGTTTGCGAGGTGACCAGCAACACCGAAACCTGGATTTCATTCAGCGCGGTAAGAAACACCAGTACGCTGCCCGCCAGCGCGGACGGTGCCGCCAGCGGCAGCAAGATGTCGCGCATCCGGCGCAGAAAACCAGCGCCGCACAAGCGTGCGGCTTCATCCAGTGCCGGTTCCAGCTGGGCAAATCCGGCCAGCGTGGGGCGCAGTACCAGCGCGAGGAAGTTCGCCAGATAAGCGGCAAGGATGATCCACACCGTGCCATACAGCGAAACGTTGACGATCGGCAGCGGACGCAGGAAGAACAGCATCGCCGCCACGCCGGTAACAATGCCCGGCAGCGCGTAGGTCAGTTCACTCGCCAGCCACAAACCGCGCACCAGTTTGGTACGACGCCAGCTAAGGAAGTAGGCCAGAAACAGCGCGCAAACCGTCAAAATCAGCGCTGCCAGCGTGGTTAATCCGAGGCTGGTGAGAAACGCGTGCCGCACCGCCGGATAGCCCCACAAGGCAGCGCGAAAGTTCTCCAGCGTCAGCGTTTGCCAGCTTAGCGCCTGACCAAAACCGCTGGTGAGTGCGGTGATCAGCAGCGCGCTGAGCGGTAACAGCAAGGTCAGCGCCATCCACAGCCAGGCGACGCCTTCAATCGCCACACGCCCGCGTCCCAGCGATTGCTGCCACAGGCGCGGCGCGCCGTTGACGCGCACATCATGGCGTCCGCCCAACCAGGCGCTGGCCGCCATGCCCGCTAACGTGATCACCGCAATCAATAACGCATACACCGCCGTGTTCGGCAGCGCGCTCGGCCCAATACCATTCAGCTGCTGATACACCAGCGTGATCAGCGTGGGCACGCGCGCCGGGATCCCCAGCATCGCCTGAATACCGAAGTTGCCCGCCGCCGCGACAAAGGTCAGCG
>NZ_DAMBSA010000432.1:0-3808 GCF_032054795.1 Pantoea sp. CTOTU49201 | reverse complement strand
GATCCGCACACCACCATGGCGCAGCCGTTCCGCTTAATGGCGCACAACGGCGAGCTGAATACCGACCGTAAAAACCGCATCGCTGAAGCGGCACTGATGCTGGCGCGCGGTAAAAAAATTGTGCGTCCAAAAGGTCAGTCAGACAGCTCACGTCTCGACCAAAGCATCCACAGCCGTTTGATGGAAGATAATCTCGACCTGATTAACGCCGTGGTGTCGATGATGCCGCCGGCGTGGGAGAACGATACGTCACTCTCAAACGAAGTGCGCGCCATGCTCGAGTACTTCTCTTTATATGAAGAGAAGAACGATGGCCCAGCTGCGCTGATCTTCGGTAACGGTGAAGTGATCGGCGCGCGTCTTGACCGCCTCGGCCTCCGTCCACTGCGTTCCGTTGAAACTGCGGAATACATCGGTGCGATGTCTGAAGCAGGTCAGATCGCCTTCCCACCGGAAAGCGTACTGCGTCGTGGCCGTATCGAAGCGGGCGGCATGCTCTATTACGATCACAAAGAGAAACGCTCTTACACCACGGTTGAAGCGCTGGAAAAACTAGCAGCTGAAAAAGATTACCTGTCGCTGCTGGGCAAAGCGCGTATCGATCTCGCTGACCTGCCGGAAATTCAGGCAGAGCAGCTCGGCTCGCCGCTGCGTTATCGTGGAGACCTCAAAACCTATCAGCGTTTTGTCGCCTACTACTACAACCAGGAAAGCTTCAAATTCATGATGGACCCGATGCTACAAACCGGCGCTGAGAAGATCTCAGCAATGGGTTACGGCAACGCCATCAACGGCCTGTCCGATCACGAAGGCGGCATGGCGCACTACTTCTCACAACGTTTTGCACAAGTCACCAACCCGCCGCTCGATTCGATTCGTGAAGCGGACGGCATGACGCTGCGTGTTGCTCTGGGTGCAAAACCGCATCTTGGCCGCAGCAAAGGTCAGCAAATCATTGTCCCGACGCCAATCCTGACGCACCTCGACATGCTGCGCCTGCGCGAGCAAACCGTCGCACCTTATGCGCGCTTCGAGATGCTGTACGAGCCAGTCGTTGGCAAAGATATCGTCAGCCGTGCGGCCAACGCCAACGCGCTGGAAAAAGCCATTGATGACTTAGCCCAGCAGGTGGTGGATTTCGCACGCCAGCAAGGCGGCATCGCGGTGATCACCGACCGTCATATCTCCTCAACCCACGCAGCGATTCCGATGCTGCTGATGGTGTCGGCGATCAACCAGCGCTTAGTGCAGGAAGGTCTGCGTCTGGATGTTTCGCTGGTGGTCGAAAGTGGTCAAAGCATCTCTTCACACCATATTGCGGCGACGCTGGGCTTTGGTGCTTCTGCCGTTTACCCACTCGGCGTGCAGATGCGTGCGGAAGAGAAATTCGGTGAAGGCGAAGAAGGCAACAAAGCCTTTAAACGCTATGCCAAAGCAGCCGAAAAAGCGCTGATGAAAACCATGGGTAAAGTCGGCCTGTGTACTGTTGAGAGCTACAGCTGCGGCGAGTTCTTCGAGCCGAACTTCCTGAATACCGACGATCCGGTATTGAAGAAATATTTCCCGAATATCAAAACTCCTGTCGGCGGCGCAGGCTTCCCGGCGATCGCTCAGATGGCGGTAGATTGGCACCAGAGCTCATTGAAAATTCAGGGCGAAGCGGAAGTGCCATTGCTCGGCCTGTTCAAAGAGCGTGCTGAAGGCGCGGGACACTCGTACGGTACCATCGCGGTACGTACCTTTATCGATATGACGGAACAGCCGATTCGCTTTGCTAATAAAGAGCGCGAAGAGGACAACTTTATTCGTTTGATGACGTTGGCCAAACTGGATAACGCATTCAACATCAAAGCAGAAGCCTTTAAAGACAGCAGCTTTGAGCGCATCCCGAATGATGTGATCGACACCTTTGCCATCACGCCTGATTACCGTCAGTTCTCCGGCCTGATGCATGCCGAGCGTAAACGTCGTCCAGCGGCGCTGCGCGACATCCTTGCGCTGCCGTGCGATTTGACCCACGTTGATAGCGAAGCCGAATTCGGCCGCAAACTGGGCCGCTACTCGCTGGTGAACAACGGCTTCGCTACGCGAGGCCTGAAGTGTGAAGCGGTGAACGGCAGCCTGAACCAGTTTGAGCTGCGTCTGATCGATGCGATTGCTGGCCTGAAACCAGAGAACGAGCGCCTGGAAGCGCTGGCGCGTGCGCTGAAAACCCGTTTCACCGACGATATCGAAAGCAGCAGCGTGGCGGATGGCGTACTGCACATCACCGCTTACGGCAAAGCCGCTGATTATCTGTCGCTGATCTTCACCGCGCTGCCATCGCTGCCGCTGGAAGAGATTCAACCTGCACATGAAATTACGCTTACCTTTGCCTCCGGTGCGATGAGCCACGGTGCGCTGGTGGCGCCGGCGCACGAAGCTGTCGCGCACGGTACCAACATGGTTGGCGGCATGAGTAACTGCGGTGAAGGTGGCGAGCACTATTCACGTCACGGCACCATCCGCGCGTCACGTATCAAGCAGTTGGCATCCGGTCGTTTCGGCGTTTGGGCGGCTTATCTGGCCGACCCGATGCTGGAAGAGCTGGAGATCAAAATCGGCCAGGGCGCTAAGCCCGGTGAAGGCGGTCAGTTGCCGGCACCGAAAGTGACCGTTGAAATTGCCGCCGCGCGTGGCGGTACGCCGGGTGTTGAGCTGGTTTCACCGCCGCCGCACCATGACACGTACTCCATCGAAGACTTGGCTCAGCTGATTCACGACTGTAAAGCCGCGCGCGTGCGCGTTATCGTCAAACTGGTTTCATCTGAAGGTATCGGCACCATCGCCGTCGGCGTGGCGAAAGCCGGCGCGGATGTGATTAACGTCGCGGGTAACACAGGCGGCACCGGCGCGGCTTCCGTTACCAGCCTGAAATATACCGGCCGCGTCGCGGAGATCGGTATCGCTGAAGTGCATCAGGCGCTGTGTGCTAACGGCCTGCGCGACAAAGTGCAGCTGCGCTGCTCCGGCGCGCAGCAGACCGGCAGCGATGTGATCAAATCTGCCCTGCTCGGTGGCGACAGCTTCGAGTTCGGCACCACCGCGCTGATGATGTTGAAATGCGTGATGGCGAAAAACTGTAACGTCAAATGCCCGGCCGGTTTAACCACCAACGCCGAAGCCTTTGATGGTGATCCGCGTCAGCTGGCGCAGTATTTCATCAACGTGGCGCAGGAAGTGCGTGAGTTCCTCGCCCGCCTCGGTCTGCGTTCCCTGCGTGAAGCGCGTGGCCGTTCGGATCTGCTGCACTTGATGGATCACCCGCTGGAAGTCGGCAAACTGGATCTGCGTGCGATGTTGACCGTGGTGCCAGAGCAGAAAATTGCTAAGCCGGTGTATCTGGAAAAAGACTTTGAACTGGATGATGGCTGGGTTAACGAGCTGAAAACGCAGCTGGTTGGCGAGGCAAGCCGTGAAATCGCGCTGGGCGCGGGCATCACCCTGAACAACCGTAACAAGAGCGTGGGCGGTCAGCTGGCGATCGATATCGAGCGCATGCTGAACCATGAATTACCTAAAGATCAACTGGCAGCATTGCCAGCGGTAATGAAAGACGATCGCGGTCGTCATTATCTGGCACCGCGTAGCGTGCTGATTAATACCAGCGGTTCTGCCGGCCAGTCGTTCGGCGCGTTCTGCAACGACGGCATGCAAATGAAGCATTACGGCACCTGTAACGACGGCGTTGGCAAAGGCCAGTGCGGCGGCGAACTGGTGGTGATGTCACCAGGCGGCGGCGCACAGGACAGCGATGGCAACGTGTTGA
>NZ_DAMBSA010000431.1:0-3838 GCF_032054795.1 Pantoea sp. CTOTU49201 | reverse complement strand
CGGCCAAAGAGAAAGCGGCACAACAGGCGAAAGCCGCCGCAGAATCGAAAGCTAAAGCGGATGCTGAAGCCAAAGCGCAGGCTGCTGCCGATGCGAAAGCGAAAGCGGCTCAGGAAGCGAAAGAAGCGAAAGAGCAAGCGGCTGCTGAGGCAAAAGAAAAAGCTGCAACTGAAGCGAAAGAGAAGGCTGCAGCCGAGGCGAAAGCCAAGGCCGATGCAGCTGCGAAGGCCAAAGCGGATGCAAAAGCGAAAGCGGCTGCCGATGCCAAAAAAGCCGCCGCTGAAGCTGCGAAGAACGCAAACGCCGTTGACGATCTGTTAGGTGGTTTGTCTTCTGGTAAGAATGCACCGAAAAGCGGCACCGCATCGGGTGGCGCTGCAGGGCAGGGTAATCAGAAGAAAGCGGGCGCGTCAGGCGCAGATATCAATAATTATCTGGGGCAAGTGGTCGGCGCGATTCAGAGCCGTTTCTACGATGCTGATTTGTATAAAGGTAAAGAGTGCAACCTGCGCATCAAGCTGGCACCGGATGGTTTACTGATTGATGTTAAATCGGAAGGTGGCGATCCAGCCTTGTGTCAGGCAGCAATCGCTGCCGCGAAGCAGGCGCGTATTCCAAAGCCGCCTTCGCAGGCGGTGTATGAAGTGTTTAAAAACGCACCTATGCGTTTCAAACCAGAATAATGCAGTAACGTACGGCAGGTTGAACTATGGTTAGCTCGCCGTACTCTATAAGTACTCGTGTTTTTCAGGAACTGTGCGAATTATCATGAACCTCTGGTTCAGGTAAGGGAGAAAAGATGAAGCAGGCACTTCGTGTAACCTTAGGTTTTTTTGTACTGCTGTGGGCAGCAATGCTTCATGCAGAAGTCCGTATTGAAATTACGCAGGGCGTTAACACCGCACGTCCTATTGGTGTGGTTCCGTTCCAATGGGCTGGCCCAGGCGCGGCACCAGAAGACATCGGCGGGATCGTTTCTGCTGACTTACGCAACAGCGGTAAATTCAATCCGCTCGATCGTTCTCGTCTGCCACAACAGCCAGCCAGCGCGCAGGAAGTTCAACCTGCCGCATGGAGCGCATTGGGTATTGATGCGGTCGTGGTCGGCCAGGTAACGCCAAACGCTGACGGCAGCTATCAAATTGCCTATCAGCTGGTGGATACCGGCGGCGCACCAGGCACCGTGCTGGCACAGAACTCTTATAAAGTGACCAAGCAGTGGCTGCGTTATGCAGCGCACACTGCCAGTGACGAAGTGTTCGAGAAGCTGACCGGCATTAAAGGCGCATTCCGTACTCGTATCGCCTATGTGGTGCAGACCAACGGTGGTCAGTTCCCGTATGAGTTGCGCGTGTCGGATTACGATGGCTACAACCAGTTTGTGGTTCACCGTTCACCGCAGCCATTGATGTCTCCGGCCTGGTCGCCAGATGGCAGCAAAGTGGCTTACGTGACCTTCGAAAGCGGCAAATCTGCGCTGGTTGTGCAGACGCTGTCTAACGGTGCAATCCGTCAGGTGGCTTCTTATCCACGTCACAACGGAGCGCCAGCCTTCTCACCAGACGGTTCTAAACTGGCCTTCGCGCTGTCGAAAACCGGTAGCCTGAACCTGTACGTGATGGATCTGGCCTCTGGTCAGACGCGTCAGGTGACGGATGGTCGCTACAACAGCACTGAACCGACGTGGTTCCCGGACAGCCAGACGCTGGCTTACACCTCGGATCAGGCCGGTGCGCCTCAGATTTATAAAGTTGGTATCAACGGCGGTGCGCCACAACGTATTACCTGGGAAGGTGCGCAAAACCAGGATGCGGATGTGTCAACCGACGGTAAAACTATGGTGATGATCAGCAGCGCCGGTGGCGCTCAGCATGTCGCCAAACAGGATCTGGTAACGGGAGCCGTTCAAACAATAACGGACACGTTCCTGGATGAAACGCCGAGTCTGGCGCCAAACGGCACAATGGTAATCTATAGCTCTACTCAGGGGATGGGTTCCGTGTTGCAGTTGGTTTCAACCGACGGGCGTTTCAAAGCGCGTCTTCCGGCAACTGATGGACAGGTCAAATTCCCTGCCTGGTCGCCGTATCTGTGATGCATAGGTCCCCTGCACGGCGGGGGATTAAAATGTATGGCAAACAAAATAATAGGATAAAGAAATGCAACTGAACAAAGTGCTGAAGGGTTTGATGCTGGCTCTGCCGGTTATCGCAGTAGCTGCATGTAGCTCACACAAAAACAACAATAACGATCAGACCGGTATGGGCGCTAACGACGGTGCTTACGGTGCTGGTCAGAACGGTAACATGTCTTCTGACGAGCAAGCGCGCCTGCAGATGCAGCAGCTGCAGCAGAACAACATCGTTTACTTCGGTCTGGACAAGTATGACGTGGCTTCTGACTACGCTCAGATGCTGGATCAGCACGCGGCATTCCTGCGTGGCAACCCGTCTTACAAAGTGACCATCGAAGGTCACGCGGATGAGCGCGGTACTCCAGAATACAACATCGCCCTGGGCGAACGTCGTGCAAGCGCCGTTAAGATGTATCTGCAAGGCAAAGGCGTTTCTGCTGACCAGATGTCTATCGTTTCTTACGGTAAAGAAAAACCAGCTGTACTGGGTCATGACGAAGCGGCTTACGCTAAAAACCGTCGTGCCGTACTGGTTTACTAAGAAAATATCATGATGAGTAACTTCAGACTTCATCTGTTGAGTCTGTCGTTACTGGTTGGTTTAGCGGCCCCTTTGGGGGCTGCTAATGCCCAGGCGTCAATCAGTAGCGTTGGCTCAGGCTCGGTCGAAGACCGCGTCACCACTCTTGAACGTATCTCAAATGCCCAGGCTCAGCTTCTGCAGCAATTGCAGCAGCAGATGAGCGACAACCAAAGCGATATCGATTCGCTGCGCGGGCAAATCCAGCAAAACAGCTATCAGCTTAATCAGGTGATCGAGCGCCAGAAACAGCTTTATCAGCAAATCGACAGCCTCAGCTCCGGCAGTAACGGTGCGCAGGCCGGCGGTGGTGCGGATGCCGCTGCTGCGGGCGCTGCGGGTGCCGCAGCGGCTGATAGCGGTAGCAGCGATAACGCCAGTGCGGCCGCGCCAGCACAAACCGGCGATGCCAACACGGATTACAATGCTGCCGTTGCGCTGATTCTGGAGAAGAAGCAGTACGATCAGGCGATTACTGCCCTGCAGGCTTGGGTGAAGAAATATCCTGATTCTACCTATCAGCCGAATGCCAATTACTGGCTGGGTCAGCTGTATTACAACAAGGGTAAAAAAGACGATTCGGCCTATTATTTTGCCACTGTGGTAAAAAATTACGCGAAATCGCCAAAAGCCCCGGAAGCGCTGTTTAAGGTTGGCGTGATCATGCAAGAGAAGAACGACACGGCGAAAGCCAAGGCTGTCTTCCAGCAAGTGATCAAACAATTCCCAAATAGTGATTCTGCTAAGCAGGCGCAAAAACGTCTTGCCGGGTTGTAATTTGTGCTTAAAAGACCGGATTTCGTGTGATTTCTGGTCTTACAGCATGAAAGGTAAGCAATTGAGACATTTAGTGGAAAATAAGGGTTGCGCCCTCCCGCTAAATCAGTAATATATGCCGCCGTTGCCGGGACATATCTTAACAAGTATCGGCAGCACTGAAGATGGGTCGTTAGCTCAGTTGGTAGAGCAGTTGACTTTTAATCAATTGGTCGCAGGTTCGAATCCTGCACGACCCACCATCTCAACCCGTTGTAAGTGAGATGATTTCTTCAGTAAGCTTCACAACCTTGATGGGTCGTTAGCTCAGTTGGTAGAGCAGTTGACTTTTAATCAATTGGTCGCAG
>NZ_DAMBSA010000430.1:0-3848 GCF_032054795.1 Pantoea sp. CTOTU49201 | reverse complement strand
GAGCAGTTGACTTTTAATCAATTGGTCGCAGGTTCGAATCCTGCACGACCCACCAGTTATGTAGAAAGGCGCCCTAAAGGCGCCTTTTTGCTTTTTAGGCTTTTTTAAATGTTAGGTGGATTTGCTTTGAGATGGTGCACCGGCCAGATAAGGCGGGGCGGATCGCGAAGAAACCTCACATCCCTGTGGATCGGCCTCGCAAGTACTCGCCTCATCCATGAGGCTCGCCCGCAAGCGGGCAACGCTTCGCGTTGTGCAAAAACGCTCCCGGCGTTTTTGTCCATGGCTCGGACGCTTCGCTCCTTCCGCTCCCGCCTTTTCTGGCCCTTAAGCTTCGATGTTGCTTTAAATAATCGCACCCATGCTTAACGAAGACGGAAGGACCGGGTGGTGGAGTAAAGCTTCCGGCGCATGGATGCGCCGGCAGAGCCTACAGGGATGTATCCACGGCGACTTTACGGAACCGCCCGGTTCTTTCGGCTGATTGGCAAGGTATTAAGCCTAATCTACTTTTTTACCTTAACCGGTGTCAGACTTTTCCAGATATGCAGCACCGCATAGCTGCGCCAAGGTCGCCAAACCTGCGATAACTGCTCCGCCACTTTGGCACTCACGCCGCCGAGGTTATTACGAATCGCAATATCCTCTTTGGGGAACGCATCAGGCCAACGCAGTGCGCGCATCGCGATATAACTTGCCGTCCACGGCCCAATCCCTTTCAGCGCCAGTAACTGCTGCTGAACTACATCAGGATTCACCGCACCGTTGAAGCGCAATGCGCCAGAAGCACAGGCCTGAGCCAGTGCCTGAATGGCATGTGAACGCGCACTGACAATCCCCAGGCTGGCGATATCATCGATGCTCGCCGCCGCCAGTGACTCCGCATTCGGCGGCAAACGCGAAAGTTCTGGCCATGGCGTTACCAGTGGCTCACCAAAGCGCTGTGCCATTCGGCTACTTAACGTGGTTGCCGCTTTCACCGTAACCTGCTGGCCGAGTATCGCGCGCACACCCAACTCAAAGCCGTCAAACGCACCAGGAACGCGTAGACCGGGAAAGCGCGACAAGCTCTCGGCTAAAAGCGGATCGTGGCTTAGGTGCTCTGCTATGCGCTGTGGCTGCGCATCAAGGTCAAACAGATCGCGCAGACGACGCAGCAAAGCGGGCAGCACCGGCGTCAACGACGTCGTGAATTGCACCTTCAGCGACTGTTTCTCCGCAAGATGGCTCACGCGCACCCAGCCGCGACAGCTGCCCAGCGCCACGGTGCGGTGATAAATGCCTGCGTTCACCCATTCCACTTCCTTCATCACGCGCTGCTGCAGGAAATCGAGCATCGCATCCCAATCGTAAGGTGGGCGATAACTCAGGCGCAGTTCAGCGCTCTCCTGCGTGCTCTTCACGGCGTCAGGTTGATTCTGTTTGCGTAGGCGGGAAGGCGTCATGCGATAGCGCGCCTGGAACACATCGTTAAAACGCCTCAGACTGCGAAAGCCGCTGGCGTAAGCAATTTCAGTAACCGGGAGTGAGGTTTCTGTCAGAAGTTGCTTAGCGAGCAGCATACGACGTGTCTGACGCAGCTCTAAAGGCGATACGCCGAGCTCTTGCTGCACCACACGACGCAATTGACGTTCACTCAGGTCAAACTCGCTAGCAATGTCTGCTAACGTCTCCTGCTCTTCCAGCAAGCCCTCTTCGATGCGACGAATTAAACGATCGGCAATGCGGTGATGGCTATCCACCGGCGCAGAGCCGGGCGCCAGTTCTGGGCGGCAGCGTAAACAGGGGCGGAAGTGGGCTTTTTCGGCGGCCTCTGCGCTGCTAAAAAACAGGCAGTTCTTCTGCATCGGCGCTTTTACCGGACAAATGGGGCGGCAATAGATGCCAGTGGATGTCACGCCAACAAAAAACAGCCCGTCGAAGCGGCTATCGCGCGACGTCAGCGCCTGGTAAGCAATTTCAGCATCAAACATCATCGTCTCCGGCAAATAAACGGCATGGTCGCGCAAGCTGAAAGGGAAAACTCGCTGCTTTCGGACAGCTAACCAGTTTATGCTGATGACCGAAAACAGCCAGTTTCCTGCGGCGGAAATGCGATAATCGCCAGCAGAGATTAAGCCGGAGGTGCACCATGTATCATGCCAAAATCATCGCGACGCCCGTTGGCGAGCTCACGCTTGTTGCCACCGATAAGGGATTGTCGGCGATTCTGTGGGAAAACGAAGGCGCGCAGCGCGTGCCGTTGAAGCCGATTAGCCGTAACGATCAGCATCCGATTCTGTGTGAGGCTGAACGTCAGTTGCGCGAATATTTCGCTGGTGAGCGTCAGCAGTTTGATATGCCGTACGACACTGTCGGCACCGAATTCCAGAAAAAAGTGTGGCAAGCGTTGCTCACTATTCCGTTTGGTGAAACGCGCAGCTACCTGCAAATCGCCGAGCAGATCGGTAATCCCAAAGCGGTGCGCGCCGTGGGCGCAGCCAACGGTAAAAACCCGCTATCGATCATGGCGCCGTGCCATCGCGTGATTGGCAGCAACGGCAAACTCACCGGTTTTGCGGGCGGTCTCAGCGTTAAAGCTTTCCTGCTAGAGCTGGAAAGCCCACAGAAGAGCACGTTGTTGCTATAGAGCGCGCAAAAAAGAGACGACACTCTCGCGCAATTCCGCTATCGTGTTTAGCATATAAAACACGATGGCGGTTTTGATGCCGCATCATTGCCGTAACAGGCAATTTTGTTAAATTGAGAAAACGAGAGCCGTGTCATGAGTCTGATGTTTGATCCTGAAAGCGCGATCTATCCTTTCCCGCCGAAACCGGCACGTCTCAGTGACGATGAAAAATCCTACTACAAGAACAAAATCAAACGCTTGCTGAAAGAACGTGATGCGGTGATGGTGGCGCATTACTACACCGATCCCGAAATTCAGGCGCTGGCGGAAGAGACCGGCGGCTGCGTATCGGACTCACTGGAAATGGCGCGTTTCGGCAGCACCCATCCAGCTAAAACCTTGCTGGTGGCGGGCGTGCGTTTTATGGGCGAAACCGCAAAAATTCTTAGCCCGGAAAAAACCGTGCTGATGCCCACCTTGCAGGCGGAATGCTCGCTCGATCTCGGGTGCCCGATTGAGGAGTTTAACCGCTTCTGCGATCAGCATCCCGATCGCACCGTGGTGGTGTATGCCAACACCTCGGCGGCGGTGAAGGCGCGCGCAGATTGGGTCGTCACCTCGAGCATCGCGGTTGAGCTGATTGAACATCTCGACAGTCTCGGCGAGAAAATCATCTGGGCACCGGATCGCCATCTTGGTCGCTACGTCACGCAAAAATCCGGCGCAGATGTGCTGTGCTGGCAGGGCGCTTGTATCGTGCATGACGAATTCAAAACGCAGGCTTTGCAACGCATGAAGGCGCTCTATCCGGATGCGGCAGTGCTGGTGCATCCTGAATCACCGCAGGCGATTGTCGATCTAGCCGATGCGGTGGGATCCACCAGTCAACTGATTCAGGCGGCGCAAAGCTTGCCGCATCCGCAGATGATCGTTGCCACCGATCGCGGCATCTTCTACAAAATGCAGCAGGCGGTGCCGAACAAAGAGTTGCTGGAAGCGCCAACCGCAGGCGAGGGCGCAACCTGCCGCAGCTGTGCGCACTGTCCGTGGATGGCGATGAACGGTCTGAGAGCGATTGCCGAAGGACTGGAACGTGGTGGCAGCGAGCATGAAATTCATGTCGATGATGCGCTGCGCGAGGCCGCGTTGATCCCGCTTAATCGCATGCTATCCTTTGCTGCAGATCTCAAACTTAAAATCAAAGGGAATGCATGACGGGCTCCCGTTACACAGGCAC
>NZ_DAMBSA010000429.1:0-3863 GCF_032054795.1 Pantoea sp. CTOTU49201 | reverse complement strand
TAAATGTTGATCTTAATCGCCAGCACGTTCGGGTCGAACGAGGCCTGACGCAGCAGCTCCAGCACATGCTCAAAGGTGTGATACGGATAGTAGAGCAGCACATCGCGATTACGGATGGCGTCGAAACCGTTGCGGAAGCCGTCGAAGCCGATGTGACGAATCTGCGGCAGCGGACGGTTTTCCAGATTGCTTTTGCCAACGTTTGGGAAGCCGATGAAATCTTTAAAGTTATGATAGCGGCCACCGGGCACAATCGAATCGTAGTTCGAAATCGACAGTTTATGGCGCAGCATTTCCACCATCGCATCCGGCATATCGCGCTGATAAACGAAACGTACCGGCTCGGCATTGAGACGCTGCTTCAGGCTTGAGGACATCAGCTCCAGCAGGCTCGATTCCATCTCCGTTACCAGATCGTACTCGGCATCGCGCGTCATCTTCATCGAATAAGCATTCAGCGTATCGTAATCGAAGAAGCCTTTGAAAATTTCATCAAGGCAGTAGCGCAGGATGTTATCCAGCAGAATCATTGGCTTGCGGCGACGTGGCGACTCAGCCGGCAGGTTAATAAAGCGCGGCACTTTATCCGACGGGATCTCCAGCAGCGCATAACGAATATCGTCGCCGCGAATGATCTCCACCGCCAGATAGGTGTAATCGTCTTTCAGGAATTCGATCAGATCGGTGTCATGGTTAATCAGAATCGGCGTGACGTGCTGGCGTAATTGATGTTTGAAGTAGTAGCGCAGCCACTCTTGCTGATTCGGTGACAGCTGACGTTCGTTAATCAGGAAGATCTGATTACGCGCCATTTCCAGCAGCAGATCGTTATAAAGCGCATCAAACTCCTGATCCGACTTCTGCACCCGCAGCTGAATTTTCTTTAACAGATGTCGCAAAGAGGTCGGTTTGCCTTGCTCTTCGCTGATCAGAATCCGCCGCTTGAGATCGGCAAAGCGGACTTTATAGAACTCTTCGAGGTTATTGGAATAAATTCCCAGAAAGCGCATGCGCTCAATCAGCGGATTACTTTTATCCGAGGCTTCCTGTAACACACGTTCATTGAAGCTTAACCAGCTTAATTCTTTTTCTATATACAGCTTATCCTGACCCATTCTGACTCCGAGATGCTGATGCTGGACGGAATGTCCGGCGGAAAATGCACAAAAATGCGTTACCGCTCAGTGTCCGTCACCATTATGGCGAGAGTATGGCAGGCTTGTCCAACGTCAAAGGTTGTCTTATCAATCAGCTACGGGCAACATAGCGACTTGTTTCCACCGGTAACCTGGCCTGCATGAGCATAAATCGTATTCCCGTCCACTTTAGCGACCGTCGTCGACGCGCCACTGACAATTTAGTGCGCCGCGTTGTCACAGCTTGCGGCGTGGGAATTTTGCTGCTGATGTTACTGCTGTTCTTCTGGCTGATCTGGGTGGTGCTGCCGCTGTTTAGCGCGCCCGGGATGCATGCCACCACCAATATTCAGCTGTGGGACAAAGCCCCAATGCTTGCGATGGGCAGCGACGGCCATTTGGGCTGGCGCATCAGCCGCAACGAAGCGCGCTTTATTCCGCTTGATGGTCAACCCGCTGCACCGGCACTGGCGCTGAATGGCAAGCCTGATGCGGCGATCGCAAGCTTTGATAACCGCAGCGTGCTGCTCAATATGCAGGGCGAACTGCTGTTAATGCAACCGGTTATCCGCAACGGCAGCGGCGAATGGGGTTTCCCGCTCGGCGATCGTCCGCTGCGCTTACCGCAAGGCCCGGTCAGTAACATGGCGCTGACGTCGCTCAACGACCATCAATGGTTGATTGCCGCGCAAACCGCAGCAGGCATTAGCCTGCTCACGCTGGAAAATCAGCAAAAGGTGAATCAGATCCTGTTGCCGCAGCAGCAGGCCGATCATCTGCTGTTGTCGCCGGATGGCACCTTACTCTACGCCAGCAGCGGGCGCTTACTGCGCGTGTGGCAAATCACGCCGGATGGCGCGCAGCTACGCGAAACGCAAACCCTCAATCTGCCGCCGCAAAGCCTGCATATGTTGGCCGGTGGACGAACTTTGCTGATTCAGGATTCACAGGGCGTGCAGCAATGGTTCGCTATCGCCAGTGATAAAGGGCCGCGTCTGCAACAGATTCACACCTTCAACGGCAGCCAGCAGGCGCGCGGCATCACGCCGGAACCGCAGCGCCGCGTGTTTGCCACTTACGATGCGCAGGGCAAGGTTCAGCTGTTCGCCAGCAAGCAGCAGGGCGCAATCTTAGCGCGTCAGCTGGCGCCGGGCATTCAGGCGCTGGCCTTCGCGCCGCGCGGTGATGCCTTGATCATTGAACGCGCCGGGGAATGGCAGCAGTTTGCTTTAGATAATCCGTGGCCGGACTTCACCTGGCGCAACCTGTGGCAGAAAATCTGGTACGAAAACTATCCGCAGGCCGATTGGGTATGGCAATCCACCGCGGCGGGCGACAGCTATCAAGCCAAGTTCAGCCTGATGCCGCTGGTGCTGGGCACGCTGAAAGCCGCCAGTCTGGCACTGCTGTTCGCCACGCCGCTGGCGCTGGCCGCCGCGATGTATACCGCGTGGTTTATGTCGCCAGGTTTACGCCGTTGGGTGAAACCGGCGATCGAAATGATGGGCGCGCTGCCAAGCGTGGTGATTGGTTTAATCGCGGGCGTATGGCTGGCACCGCACATCAGCACCGCGCTGGTTGGCGTATTGCTGCTACCGCTGGTGCTGGCGGCCACCTTACTGTTATGCGGCGTGCTCAGTCCGCGTTTGCCTGCCAGCTGGCGACGTCCCGGCTTTGAAGTGATTCTGCTGCTGCCGGTATTGCTCGTCGTCACGCTGTTAACGCTGTGGCTGCCAACGCTGTTCTGGCCGGAAATTGGCGAGCGTTTGGCGCATTACGAACAGCGCAACCTGTTAGTCGCCGCGTTGGCGATGGGTTTTGCGCTGGTACCGCTGATTTTCACCTTATCGGAAGATGCGCTGTTCAGCGTGCCGGGCGCGCTCGGGCAAGGCTCGCTGGCGCTGGGTGCCACGCCGTGGCAAACCCTGACGCGCGTGGTGCTGCCGGGCGCCTCGGCGGGCATCTTCGCTGCATTAATGATTGGCTTTGGCCGCGCCGTCGGCGAGACGATGATTGTTCTGATGGCCACCGGCAACACGCCGGTCAGCGAAGGCGGCTTATTTGCTGGCCTGCGTGCGCTCTCCGCCAACATTGCCATTGAAATGCCCGAAGCCGCAGCGGGCAGCGCGCATTACCGCATTCTGTTCCTTAGCGCGTTGATACTGTTGATCTTCACGTTGGTGATCAACACCATCGCCGAGTTGATTCGTCAGCGCCTGCGTCAACGCTACAGCCAGCATGAGGGCCAAGGATGACGGCGATGAAACAGAACGATCGCTGGCGCTGGCTCACCGCCGGGGCTGTCGCGGTTTGCCTGCTGGCGTTTACCTTGTTGATTGGTTTGCTCGGCTGGCAAGGCGTGCGCGCTTTCTGGCCGCAGCCGGTCGATCAATATCAGTTCCAGCCGCCGGAAGGCAGCGCGGTGATGGTGCTGGGCGAAACCTTGCAAAAGCAGCAGCAGGGCGAACAGTGGCGCTATGTGGTGAAAACCGGCAACCGTGACTTTGCCGCGCCGGATTTCCGCGTGCTTTACAGCCAGGGCGAGGCGAAAACCCGTCGTCCTGTCGATGTGTTGGTGCTACAGCGCCGCAACGGCGGCAATGCGTATGGTTGGCTGGTGGAGCTGCGCCAGGATAATGAAGTGATGACCGCGCAAAGCCGCGATGCCTTGCTGCATCAGCGTTTGCAGCAGGTACATGAGCAACTGCGCCAGGCGAGTAACATCCG
>NZ_DAMBSA010000428.1:0-3882 GCF_032054795.1 Pantoea sp. CTOTU49201 | reverse complement strand
TGCGATAATCCGTCCTGAGCGAAGTTAACTGAAAATCTAATCCCTTCCTCCGGCTTACCGGGTTGTCGTCAGCGATTTCTGACGTCGGGCCTTTTGCGCCTGCAACTTATGAGTAAGCACATGAGCACTTTACTGTCCGCCCACGCTGTCGGTTTCGATAACGCCTTCGGCACGCTATTTCACAATATCCATTTCAGCCTGAAAAAAGGCGATCGCATCGGTTTGCTGGGTGATAACGGCACCGGTAAAAGTACCTTATTGAAAATCCTCAGCGGCGCTCTGGAACCCAGCCACGGCAGCGTTACGCCGGCTAATCACTGTTTACTGGCGCGCATCGAGCAGCATCTGCCTTTAGAACTGCATAATGATTCGCTGCTGAATGGCGTAATGGCGCGCCTGCCGGAACAAAGTGATCGCTGGCGTGCCGAAGCGCTGTTGGGAAGCCTGGGTTTCACGGCTGAGCAACAAGCGCAAACCGCTGCGACTCTGAGCGGTGGCCAGCATATGCGCCTGCTGCTGGCGCGCGCGCTGATCCTGCAACCGGATCTGCTGCTGCTCGATGAACCCAGCAACCACCTCGATCTGCCAACACTGTTATGGCTAGAGAATTTCCTTAACGGCTGGAGCGGCAGCTTCGTTCTGGTTTCCCATGACAGCACCCTGCTCGATCGAGTGACCAACTGCAGCTGGATTCTGCGCGATCGCGGTCTGCAATTCTTCCGTCTGCCCTGCAGTGCGGCGCGTCAGGCGCTGGATGAGCAGGATGAAGCGGATGCGCAGCGTCATCAGGCTGAGCAAAGGGAGATTGAGCGCGTCGAGAAAAGCGCCAAACGTCTGGCGATTTGGGGCCGCACTTACGATAACGAAGGGTTGTCGCGTAAGGCGCACCAGATGGAGAAGCGCGCCGGTTGGTTGAAAGAGGCACAAACCACGCTGAGCGAAGGATCGCTGTGGCGGCTGCAACTGCAAGGTGAAGCGCTGGATGCCGATCGCGTTTTAGCGTTGCCGGAGATGTCGATTCATCCAGCCGATAATGCGCCTGCGCTGTTTTCACTGCCGATGCTGCAGGTGAAAAGTGGCGATCGCGTAGCGATAGTTGGCCACAACGGTTGCGGTAAATCGTCGCTGCTACGGCATTTATGGGGTGAAAATCAACACGCAGATAGCCCGCTGTTTCATCCCCGCGTGCGCCTCGGTTATTACGATCAAAGTCTGCATCAGCTGCATGATGAGGAAACGCTGAGTGACGCGCTGGCGCCTTTTGCTCCGCTCAGCGATGAGCAGCGCAAGATGGCGCTAATCGGCGCAGGTTTTCCGTATCTGCGTCATCAGCAGTTGATTGGCTCACTCAGCGGCGGCGAGCGTTCGCGCTTGCTGTTTGTTGGGCTGACGCTGGCGCGTTATTCGCTGCTGCTGCTCGATGAGCCCACCAACCATCTGGATATAGTGGGCAAAGAGGAGCTGGCAGAAGCGTTAAACCAGTTTGAGGGCGCGGTGTTGCTGGTGTCGCACGATCGTCAGTTAATCGCCAACAGCTGCAATCGTTTCTGGCTGATAGAGGATCAGCAACTCAGCGAGTGGCACGATTTTGACGCGGTAACCGAACGCATGCGTGCTGAGCAGGCGACAACAACGTTAGACTTTGTCGCACCTGCTGCAACGGCAACAGCGTTGGATGAAGAGGCTTTGCTGCTGGCGCTGCTGGCGCTGCTGGAGGTAGAAAGCAAGCTGGATGAGGATCTGACGCGCAAGCCAAAGCATCAGAAACCCGCGTTGCAGGCGCAGTGGCGTGAGGAGATTGCGTTGTTGAAAGCCCAGCTGGAGCTGTAATGAAACGGTCGCCATAAATGGCGACCCTACCGCGCGTTTTGTAGGGTGGTCATTAATGACCACCTGTTTTCCCCGGTCGCCATCAATGGCGACCCTACGCCAGCATTGCCTGTATTAATGCCTGCGCGGTCTTTTTCAACTGCTGCGCAGGATTTCGGCCAATCAGTACATATTGATATCCTGCCTTGTGCCACCACACCACATTCATTCCCTGCCGTTTCTCCTGCGCCACATCGGTGGTTTGCTGATGATCTTCGCGCGAAATACACAGCGCCATCGGGCCGTAGCTGCTGTGATTCCAGGCAATTTGCGTAATCAGCGCATCGTCATAACGCAGCATGCGCACACTCTTCAGCGTCGCTTCCGGCAGCGTTAACTGCGCTGGCGTGAAATGCAGATCAAGATCGCGCGCGGTACGCGCCAGCGATTGCTGCAACACCGGCGGTGAACTGTCGACGTCGGCCAGCGTTTCTGCGCTGTACAGCGACATATATTGTGCTTCCAGCTCGCGGATCTTTTCGCTTTCGCCCTGCTCAGCTTTAATTGCCGGTCGCGCCAGAAAACCGATGCCGCTGCCCACCAGCAAAAAACTCACCGAAGCGGCGATCAGCGCGCGGCGGCTGACCTGCGGTGCTGACGGCGTGGTTGCCAGCAGATGCGCTAAACGCGGCGTCATGCGTTCCAGCGGTGCGTCATCCAGCATTGGCGCAAAGGCCTCAGCAAAAGGTTGATTGCTCTTCATCAGCTCGGCAGTTCGCGCCGAGAGCGCTTCACTGCGCTTGAGTTCATTTTCAAACGCCAGCGCTTCATCCGCGCGCATCTCGCCATCCAGCCAGGCGACGATGGCCTCGTCCGCATAAGGCGAACTAAAACGTGCAGCCTTCACAAACGTTTCTCCTGTCCAGCCGGGCGCAAAGTGGCTGCGCTGGCTAAGGTAGTGCGTGCCGCCGCAAGGCGACTCATGATGGTGCCAATCGGCACCGCCAACGTATCGGCGGCTTCCTGATAGGTGAATCCTTCGACGTAAACCAGGAACACCGCGTTGCGCTGCGCTTCGGGCAACTGACTCACCCGCTGCATCACTTTGGCGTATTGCCGACGTTGCTCGTCATGCTGTTGCTGATCCGCCGCGACGAGTTCGTCGCTGTCGACAAAGCCTTGCCCGAGGCGCACCCGCTGCGCACGCAGTTCATTGATCCACACTGAATGCAGCACGCTAAACAGCCAGCGATCGATTCGCGTGCCGGGCGTGTACTGCGCGCTGCGTTCCAGCGCCCGGACGCAGGTGGATTGCACCAGCTCTTCGGCGACATCGCGGTTGCGTGACAGCACCATGGCGTAGCGCCACAGGCGGGCCAGATGCGCCGCTAAATGCTGGCGGACTTCAGTGCTAGTGATGTTTTCGTCCTCTAAGTGCGGCGTTCATCAAGCTTCCGGATGGCCCTGAATCGCGGCGTTAAGATCGCGGTACTCTTCGCAATCCACGCCACACAGCGATTTGATGATGGTGAGCTGCTCTTTCGCCAGATCCGGCCGACCTTTGATCATCCAGGCTTCACCCAGATATTCGCGCACTTTGGCATATTTCGGATCGAGCGCGATCGATTTCTGATAATAAGCCATGCCTTCGTCGGTTTTCCCCAGCTTACGGGTGGCATAACCGCGATAGTTCCAGGCTTCTTTGGTGTTCTGATTATGCAGCGTGTCCAGCAAGTTGATCGCCGCTTGATACTCGCCCTTTTTCGCCAGGTGATAAGCGTAATTGGTTTTGTCGCTGTCGCTCAGCATGCTGGTTTTCTCCGGCACGCAGGACTTAGATTTACTGTCGTAAACCTGGCCTTTCGGACAATCCGGCGTCTTTTTGTCGCTGTCATCATCGCCCATTGCCAGGGCAGCTGGCGCATGCAGCGTCATCAGCAATACGGGCAGTGCTAACCAGCGTAATTTCATCATTGTATACATGGTTGATCCTCATGGCGTGTTATGGATGGAACTCAGTGCTGAGGCAACAAGTGACTCAGATACGCTGTAAACAACTCAGCCGCCATTTCT
>NZ_DAMBSA010000427.1:0-3882 GCF_032054795.1 Pantoea sp. CTOTU49201 | reverse complement strand
ATGATGCAGAAGAAAGAGCCAATCACCGACGGAATGACCATCGAGGGTTTGGGCAAAGTGAAAGTTGATGAGGCGACCCACACCATCCTCGGCAACAACACCGAAAGCCTGGACAAAGAGAACCTGCCAAAACTGGTGAAAATGGGGCTGTAATGATGAAAGAGGTGATCCCACAGACGCTGATTGCGCTCGACAACCTGTCGAAAACATTTGGTGGCAACCGCGCACTGAGCGATATCTCGCTGACCTTACTGGCTGGCGAAGTGCACTGTCTCGCCGGCACCAACGGCTGTGGCAAGAGCACCTTAATCAAAGTCATTTCCGGGGTGCACGCCCCGGATAGCGGCAGCCGCATCACGCTGGGCGAAGGCCCAATCTTCCCGCGTCTGACCACACGTCAGGCGCGTGACTTCGGCATCCAGGTGATTTATCAGGATCTGTCGCTGTTCCCCAATCTCAGCGTGGCGGAAAATATCGCCTTCGAGCACAACCTGAGTAGCCTGCTCGGCTGGCACCGCAAAGCCAAACTGCGTGAATCGGCGCAGCGCATTATTGATGAGCTGAAGTTTGACCTCGACCTCGATGAGAAAGTGGCATCGCTGTCGATTGCCGCCCGCCAGCAGGTAGCGATTTGCCGTGCGCTGGTCGCTGATGCGCGGCTGGTGATCATGGATGAACCAACGGCGTCGCTGACGCGCACCGAAGTGAATCAGCTGCTGCGCACCGTGCGTTACCTGAAAGACAAAAACATCTGCGTGGTGTTTGTCAGCCATCGTCTGGATGAAGTACTGGAAATCTCGGATCGCGTTACGGTGATCCGCGACGGCCGCAAAATGGGCTGCTGGCCCGCCAAAGAGATGACGCCGCACCATCTGACCGAACTGATGACCGGCCTGAAGCTCGACTACCAGCTAAAAACGCCGACGCGCAATGATGATCGCCTGATCCTCGAAGTCGAAAAACTGACGCGCGCCGGACAATACCACGACGTTAATTTCAAACTCTATCAGGGCGAAGTGCTGGGCCTGTGCGGCCTGCTGGGATCTGGCCGTACCGAACTGGCGCTGTCGTTGTTTGGCATGACCAAACCGGACAGCGGCAAGATCTGGCTCGACAGCAAACCGGTGCGCTTCCGTGGACACGAGGACGCGATCAAAGCGGGCATTGGATATGTCTCTGAAGATCGCTTAACGCTAGGCTTAGTTCAGCAGCAATCGGTGGCCGACAACATGGTGCTGCCGATCCTCGACAAACTGCAAAACCGTTTCCACCTGATTGACGAATACCGTAAGAACAAGCTGATCCTGCAGTGGATTCAGCAGCTTGGCGTGCGCGTCGCCGATCCCAATCTGGCGATCTCCACGCTCTCCGGCGGCAATCAGCAGAAAATCGTGCTGGCGAAATGGGTGCTGACGCAGCCGCGCATCCTGATCCTCGATTCGCCCACGGTTGGCGTGGATGTCGGCGCTAAAGCCAGCATCTATCAGCTGATTCATCTGCTGGCGAAAGAAGGTTTGTCGATCATCCTGATTTCCGACGAAGTGCCCGAGGTTTGGTACAACTGCGACCGCATCCTGCACTTCCGTGATGGCACCGTTCATGCCGAATACCAACCCGATACCGTTGAGCAACAGCAGCTGGCGGAGGTGATCAATGCCTGATTTTTCTCGTTTACGTCCAAGCTCCAGCCAGGGCTGGCTTGCCTGGGTTTTACTGGCGTTCATCGTGTTTTTCTCTGCCGCCAGCGATCAGTTCCTGACGGTACAAAACCTGCTGGATCTGGCCGAAAGCTACGCCGTGACCGGCATCTTTGCCCTCGGCCTGTTTGTGGTGCTGGTGACCGGCGGCATCGATATCTCCTTTGCTGCGGTGGCGTCAGTGGTGCAATACCTGATCGCCTCGCTGTTTGTGCAGTTCCAGTTTGATAACGCCCTGCTCAGCATTCTGCTGGCGGTAGTGTGCGGCACGCTATTTGGCGTGATCAACGCCCTGCTGATTACCTCGCTGCGCGTGGTGTCGATCATCATCACCATCAGCATGCAGTCGCTGCTGTTTGGTCTGTTGATGTGGGTGACCGGCGGCAAAAGCCTTTATTCGCTGCCGGACTGGTGGATCACGCTGCGCAGCGTGCTGCCATTCACCTGGCAAGGCAACAGCTTCCAGATTGGATTGCCGCTGGTGACCATGCTGGTGATTGCGGGATTGACCGCGCTGCTGCTGAACAAAACCAATCTTGGCCGCCAGCTGTATGCGGTGGGTGGCGATGCGGAATCAGCGCGCCGCATCGGTATTCGCGTCGGTCTGATTCACATCTTCGCTTACGGCTGGCTGGGTGCGATGGCGGCGATTGGCGGCTTAGTGCAGGTCTATCGCATGGGTGAAGTGGTGCCGAATGCGCTGGTTGGCGGCGAGCTGGATGTGCTGGCGGCCACGGTGCTGGGCGGTGCCAGCCTGATGGGCGGCAAAGGCACGGTGAGCGGCACCTTAATGGGCGTGTTCCTCATCGCCATCCTGAAGAACGGCCTCAACCTGATTGGCGTCTCCAACTACTTCATGAACATCGTGGTGGGCGGCGTGATCATGGTGGCCATCGCCGTGACTCACTACAAAAAACGTAAAGAAACTGATGTCAGTTTCGTCTAACGGAAGGCGCATTCACATGAAATCACTCTCTGCTCTGCGTCCGGACGGCACCAATATCGGCCTGATGCTGCTCATTGCGCTGGCGCTGGCGACCTTCACCATCATGCTGCCGGGCCGCTTTCTCACTGATTCGACCTTTATGAGCATGGCGTTTCAGCTGCCTGAGCTCGGCTTGCTGACGCTGGCGATGTTTATCGCCATTCTCAGCGGCGGACTGAATCTGGCGATCATCGCCACCGCTAATCTGACGGCGCTGTTTATCGCCTGGACGCTGATGCGCGCCCTGCCCGCCGATGCGGGGACCGGCATGCAACTGCTGTGGCTGTTCATCGCCATCATCGGCGCGATGCTGATTGCGGCGCTGATTGGCGTGATTACCGGCGTGATGGTAACGCGCATCGGAGCGCACCCGATTCTGGTGACGCTGGCGACCATGATGACGCTCAACGGTATCGGCATCTGGCTGACCAAAGGTGCAGCGGTCAGCGGCATGCCGTCGGTGGTGCAGGCGCTCGGTTCCAACACATTGCTTGGCGTTCCGCTGCCGCTGTGGGTGTTCCTGATTGCCGCCGCGCTGCTGGCGCTGTTCCTCGGCAAAACCCGCGCCGGTAAATGCATCTATATGGGCGGCAGCAACATCAACGCCACCTGGTTTAGCGGCATCAACACCCATCGCATGGTGATTCTGGTGTACGTCATCTCCAGCCTGCTGTGCGTGTTGGCCGGATTGATCATGATGGCGCGCTTCAACTCGGCGCGTATGGGTTACGGCGATGCGTATCTGCTGCTGACGGTGCTGGCGATCATCCTTGGCGGCACCGATCCCAACGGCGGCTTTGGTCGCGTCACCGGCGTGGTGCTGGCGCTGATCGCCCTGCAAGTGCTCTCCACCGGCTTCAACCTGATGAACATCAGCCAGCACGTCAGCCTGGCGATGTGGGGCGCGGTGCTGATTGTGGTACTGGCCTTCAAACAATTTAAAACCCGCTTTAACGAACATCGTGCCGTCAAACTCAGCAAGCTGGCTGCGGCGCTTAACCCTTTGACCGAAAAAAAGGAAGTATGATGCGTATTCAAGTCTCCCCGTCGTTGATGTGTATGAATCTGATGGAGATCAAGCACCAGCTCGCCGTGCTGGACTCCCGCGCTGACTTCCTGCATATCGACATTATGGATGGTCACTATGTGAAAAATATCACGCTGTCGCCGTTCTTTATTGAGCAGATTCGCCCGTTCACC
>NZ_DAMBSA010000426.1:0-3884 GCF_032054795.1 Pantoea sp. CTOTU49201 | reverse complement strand
GGCTGACGCTGGAACTGATCGTGCCCACACTCCGGGCAGCGCGTTAAGCTCTCTGGCGTATAAATCGCCCGCGTGAAGCCGCACTTCTCACAGACTAAATTCCCCAGCCCCACCACTTCACCGCTCTGGTAGACGCCGTGATGGCGCAAATCCTGAAACACTTCACGCCACTCCAACTGACTTTTATCGGTGATATCCGCCAGTTCTTTCCACAGGCTTTCGCGAATCACGCGCAAAAACACCGAATCGCCAACCACATCAGAAGACTCCTGATAGCTCAGCGCAAACTCGTGTAAATCGCGGCGCACGGCACGCATCACTTCATTGACTTCTGCGGGCGACAGCGTTTTTTTTGCCAGCAAACTTTGCCGCGCCTCGGCCACCAGCGCATCAACATCGCGCTCGCCATGATCCAATCGCTGGGATAATGCTTCAATCGTTGCACGGTATTCCTGCGCCACGTTATTCATTTTGTTCTCCTTTCCGCTGCGGATACTGCTGTTAAGTTTAGCGGTTTTGTCACAATTGCATGGGCAGCAACCGGAGAAATCACAAAAGGGTGAAAGCGGCGGCGCATTCGGCAGAAATCCAGCCTGCGAGGGCGTGAAAAGTTGTTGAGGCGCAGCCTTATGGGTATGCTATGCGGATCTAAAAGTATGCTTAGCGATTTTCACAAAGGACCACAGGCAGCCATGCAAGAGCAATACCGCCCGGAAGAGATAGAATCCCGCGTCCAACAACACTGGGACGAAAACGAAACCTTTAAAGTGACCGAGCAGGAAGGCAAAGAGAAATATTACTGCCTTTCGATGCTGCCCTATCCTTCTGGCCGCCTGCACATGGGTCACGTGCGTAACTACACCATTGGCGATGTGATTGCGCGCTACCAGCGTATGCTCGGCAAAAACGTCCTGCAGCCAATTGGCTGGGATGCGTTTGGTCTGCCAGCCGAAGGCGCTGCGGTAAAAAACAACACCGCGCCTGCACCGTGGACCTACGACAACATCGCCTACATGAAGAACCAGCTGAAATTGCTGGGCTTTGGCTACGACTGGAGCCGCGAACTGGCGACCTGCCAGCCAGAATACTATCGCTGGGAACAGTGGTTCTTCACCAAGCTGTATGAAAAAGACATGGTCTACAAAAAGACCTCGGCGGTGAACTGGTGCCCGAACGATCAGACCGTACTGGCCAACGAACAGGTTATCGACGGCTGCTGCTGGCGCTGCGATACCAAAGTTGAGCGCAAAGAGATCCCACAGTGGTTTGTAAAAATCACCGCCTATGCGGAAGAGCTGCTCAACGATCTCGATAAGCTGGAAGATTGGCCGGAGCAGGTCAAAACCATGCAGCGCAACTGGATTGGCCGTTCTGAAGGCGTGGAAATCACCTTTGACGTTGCCAACAGCGCCGAGAAGCTGACCGTTTACACCACTCGTCCAGACACCTTTATGGGTGCGACCTATGTGGCAGTTGCTGCAGGTCATCCACTGGCGCTGCAAGCTGCTGCCACTAATCCTGCGCTGGCTGAATTCATCGACGAATGCCGTACCACCAAAGTCGCCGAAGCTGATATGGCAACGATGGAGAAGAAAGGCGTGGCCACCGGCCTGTTCGCTATCCATCCGCTGACCGGTGAAGAGATTCCGGTATGGGTCGCTAACTTCGTATTAATGGAATACGGCACCGGCGCAGTAATGGCTGTTCCAGGCCACGATCAGCGTGACTGGGAGTTCGCCACCAAATACAACCTGAACATCAAACCTGTGATCCTGAATCTTGACGGTTCAGAACCGGATGTAAGTGCTGCCGCGATGACCGACAAAGGCGCGCTGTTCAACTCAGGTGAATACAACGGTCTGGATCATCAGGCGGGCTTCAACGCTATCGCCGATGCGCTGGCAGCCAAAGGCGTGGGCGAGCGTAAAGTGAATTACCGTCTGCGCGACTGGGGCGTTTCCCGTCAGCGTTACTGGGGCGCACCAATCCCAATGGTGACGCTGGAAGATGGCACCGTAATGCCAACGCCAGAGGATCAGTTGCCGGTCATCCTGCCAGAAGACGTGGTAATGGACGGCATCACCAGCCCAATCAAAGCCGATCCTGAGTGGGCCAAAACCACCGTTAACGGCCAGCCTGCGCTGCGTGAAACCGACACCTTCGACACCTTTATGGAGTCATCCTGGTACTACGCGCGCTATACCTGCGCCAACTACCATGAAGGCATGCTGGATCCGGCGGCGGCGAACTACTGGCTGCCGGTCGATCAGTATGTTGGCGGTATCGAACACGCCATCATGCACCTGATGTATTTCCGCTTCTATCACAAGCTGCTGCGTGATGCTGGCCTGGTAAACTCGGATGAGCCGGCCAAACGCCTGCTGTGTCAGGGCATGGTGCTGGCTGATGCGTTCTACTACCTCGGCGTGAACGGCGAGCGCAACTGGGTTTCTCCGGTTGACGTCACCGTTGAGCGCGACGAGAAAGGCCGCATTATTAAAGCCATCGACAACGAAGGTCGTGAAGTGGTTTACGCCGGCATGAGCAAAATGTCGAAGTCGAAAAACAACGGCATCGATCCACAGCTGATGGTTGAGCGTTACGGTGCAGATACCGTGCGTCTGTTCATGATGTTTGCTTCGCCAGCAGAGATGACGCTGGAGTGGCAGGAATCGGGCGTTGAAGGTGCCAACCGCTTCCTGAAGCGCGTGTGGAAACTGGCTTACGAACACATTGCCAAAGGCGCGACCGTGGCGCTGGACGTCAACAGCCTGAATGACGATCAGAAAGCGCTGCGTCGCGATCTGCACAAAACCATCGCCAAAGTGGCCGATGACGTAGGTCGTCGTCAGACATTCAACACCGCCATCGCTGCCATCATGGAGCTGATGAACAAGCTGATCCGTGCCCCGCAGGAGAGCGAGCAAGATCGCGCGCTGCTGCAGGAAGCGCTGGTCGCTGTGACGCGTCTGCTCTATCCGTTCACCCCGCACGCCAGCTATGTGTTGTGGCAAGCGCTGGGCGGCGAAGGCAGCATTGACGAAGCCAGCTGGCCGGTAGCCGATGAAGCGGCCATGGTGGAAGATTCGCTGCTGGTAGTGGTGCAGGTGAATGGTAAAGTGCGCGGCAAGATTACCGTTGCGACGGATGCCACGCAGGAGCAGGTGCAGGCGCGTGCTGCGCAGGAGCATTTGGTGGCGAAATATCTGGATGGCGTCACCATTCGTAAAGTGATTTATGTCCCTGGCAAACTGCTTAACCTGGTCGTAGGTTAAGTTCAGGAGGAACTGTGCGACAACTGATTATCAGGCTGTTTGTCCTGCTTGCGGTAATGATTACCGCAGGCTGTGGTTTCCACCCGCGCGGCACCACTTCGGTGCCGAGTGAGATGAAAACCCTTATCGTCCAGAGCGGCGATCCCTATGGTCCACTGGCGCGAGCCGTGCGCCAGCAGCTGCGCATCAACAATGTCACTATCATTGAAGATAGCAAAGCGGCCAGCGCCAAATACCCAACGCTGCGTTTAGGTGCTGAAGGCCAGGGACGTGATACTGCATCGGTGTTTATCAGCGGTACCACCGCGGAATACTCGCTGGTGATGACGGTCACAGCACAGGTTCTGCTGCCGGGTAAAGGTATCTACCCGATCAGCACCACTGTGTATCGTTCTTTCTTCGACAACCCGAACGCCGCACTGGCTAAGGATGCCGAGCAGACAATGATCGTGGAAGAAATGCGCCAGCGTGCGTCTGAGCAGTTAGTCCGTAAATTGCTGACGGTGCATGCTGCACAGATAAATAACAAATCAACGCTAACCGAGCCTGAGGCGATATTACCAGGCGAGGATTCGCCGGAAGTCCCTTCTTCCTCAGCCACCAGTCTGC
>NZ_DAMBSA010000425.1:0-3889 GCF_032054795.1 Pantoea sp. CTOTU49201 | reverse complement strand
TTCATCACCCAGCGCATCGATTACCTGTTGCGGGATTTCCGGCACGGATTCACCGGCTTCCAGCTGCTCCAGATAGTTAAAAATGGCCTGTTTGATCAGCCAGTGTGATGTGCGGTCAAGTTTCTGTGCTGCCAGTTTAATGCGATCGCGGGTGGCTTCATCCAGCTTCACCCCCATGGTAGTGGTTCCCATGATGTCCTCGTCCTCGAAAATAGTGATTCATCGCTTGCGTGGCAGCAATATCACCTATGTTGCAACTTTGTGCAACCGGTGTTGCGGGGCGGTCGCCATGAATGGCGACCCTACGAGCCAGACGATTTATGTAGGGTCGTCATTCATGGCGACCTGGGTTGGTAGAAAGGTGCAACCTTAATGTGATCGAGTGCAACCTCTGGGCAGAAAAAAAGCAGCATTAGTGTCACCATTGTGACAGCTGTGTTAAATGCATTGTGCGCGCCGCACCTTTGCGGCAGGATACCGCGCCTTAAGAGAAATCGCTTTCTCTGGATGCGGTCAAATCATGCCGTTGCCCCGTTCCGGCAGCGATGATTGAAAGATTTCTCTTAGTGGATCAAATAATAAGTGGAGAGTCAGATGAGTATAAGTACACCGATGTTGGTGACCTTTATCGTTTATATCCTTGGGATGGTGTTAATCGGTTTCATTGCTTACCGTTCAACCAAAAGTTTTGACGACTATATTCTCGGCGGACGCAGTTTAGGTAGCGTGGTCACCGCGCTGTCGGCCGGTGCTTCCGATATGAGCGGCTGGTTATTGATGGGCCTGCCGGGCGCCATTTTTCTATCTGGTATTTCAGAAAGCTGGATCGCCATCGGCCTGATTATTGGCGCATGGCTGAACTGGCGCATCGTTGCCGGTCGTCTGCGTGTGCAGACCGAACATCATGATAATGCGTTAACCCTGCCAGACTTTTTCTCCAGCCGTTTCGAGGACAACAGCAAACTGCTGCGCGTTATCTCGGCGGTGGTGATTCTGATCTTCTTCACTATCTATTGTGCTTCTGGCGTGGTGGCCGGTGCGCGTCTGTTTGAAAGCACCTTTGGTATGGATTACCAGACGGCGCTGTGGGCCGGTGCCGCAGCCACTATTCTGTATACGCTAGTAGGCGGTTTCCTCGCGGTGAGCTGGACCGATACCGTGCAAGCCAGCCTGATGATTTTCGCGCTGATTCTGACGCCGGTAATTGTGATCGTCGCGGTAGGCGGCCTGGATGAATCGATGGCGGTGATTAAGGCGAAAAGCCTTGAGAATCTCGACATGCTGAAAGGGCTGAACTTTGTTGCGGTGATTTCGCTGCTCGGTTGGGGCCTCGGCTACTTTGGCCAGCCGCATATTCTGGCGCGCTTTATGGCGGCGGATTCACATCACACCATTCGCACTGCGCGTCGCATCGGCATGATTTGGATGATCCTGTGCCTGGCGGGTGCGGTTGCCGTCGGCTTCTTTGGTATCGCTTACTTCCAGAACCATCCAGAACACGCGGCTAACGTGAGCCAGAACGGCGAGCGCGTGTTTATTGAGCTGGCGCGTATTCTGTTTAACCCGTGGATTGCCGGGATCTTACTCTCTGCGATTCTGGCGGCGGTGATGTCTACGCTGAGCTGTCAGCTGCTGGTGTGCTCCAGCGCCCTGACCGAAGACTTGTATAAAGGCTTCCTGCGCAAAAATGCCAGCCAGAAAGAGCTGGTGTGGGTAGGGCGCTTGATGGTGCTGGTGATTGCGCTGATCGCTATCGCGCTGGCGGCGAATCCGGAAAACCGCGTACTTGGCTTAGTCAGCTATGCGTGGGCGGGCTTCGGTGCCGCGTTTGGTCCGGTGGTGCTGTTTGGCGTGTGCTGGAAGCGTATGACGCGCAACGGCGCGCTGGCCGGTATGGTGGTGGGTGCGCTGACCGTGTTGCTGTGGAAATCTTACGGTTACACCGATTTGTACGAAATCATTCCTGGCTTCGCCTTCGCCAGCATCGCGATTGTGGTGTTCAGCCTGTTGGGTCGTGGCCCATCTGAAGCCGCGCAGCAGCGTTTTGCCGCAGCTGAAGCCGAATACCAAAGCAAGTAACTCCGTAGGGTCGCCATTCATGGCGACCTCATTCCCCATCCGTAGGGTCGCCATTTATGGCGACTATCTCCCGTTTTCCCGCTCTCCAACCCGCAAAATCAAAATTAATTTCCCGCTGTGACTTGTATTTCTTCTTGCGATAATGATAATCGATATCGTTCGCACTTTACGTTTTTTTACCCAAGCTTTACTCTTCTTAAAATTCAAGAGGTTGGTGATGTTCGTTCCCTTTCTCATCATGCTGCGCGAAGGTCTGGAAGCAGCGCTCATCGTCAGCCTGATTGCTAGCTATCTCAAACGCACCCAGCGCACCCAATGGTTTCCCGCGATGTGGGCTGGCGTATTTATTGCTGCCGCACTCTGCTTAGCGTTGGGCATCTTCATCAATGAAACCACCGGTGAGTTCCCGCAAAAACAGCAGGAGCTGTTTGAAGGCATCGTCGCGGTGATTGCCGTGGTGATCCTGACCTCGATGGTGTTCTGGATGCGCAAAGTCTCGCGCAATATCAAAGCCACGCTGGAAAAATCGGTCGATCAGGCGCTGCAGAAGCAGGGCGGCAGCGGCTTTCCGCTGGTGCTGATGGTGTTTCTGGCGGTGGCGCGTGAAGGGCTGGAATCGGTGTTCTTCCTGCTGGCCGCTTTCACTCAGGATGTCGGGTATGCTCCGCCGCTCGGCGCGGTGCTCGGCCTGGCTACTGCCGTGGCGCTGGGCTTTTTGCTCTATTACGGCGGTATTCGCCTCAATCTGGCGCACTTTTTCCGCTGGACCAGCCTGTTCATTCTGTTTGTTGCCGCCGGATTGGCCGCCGGTGCCATACGCGCCTTCCATGAAGCTGGATTGTGGAATCACTTCCAGGATGTGGCGTTCGATATGAGCAACACGCTCTCAACGCACTCGGTATTCGGCACGCTGCTGGAAGGGATTTTGGGCTATCAGGAAGCGCCAAGCGTCAGCGAAGTGGCGATGTGGCTCATCTACATTATTCCAGCGCTACTGCTGTTCTTCTTCCCGGCGCGACCTTCGATCAACGCGGCACGCACCACTCGCTGAAATTAAATCAGGCGCGATTGCGCGCCTGTTCTTCCATGTAACAGGGATATCACTATGACGATTCGCTTCCGCCGTAAGGCGCTGTTGGTTGCTATGCTGGCGCTTTCCGGTGCCGCTTCTGCTGCTGCCGTCCCGCAAGTCACGGTTACCGTGACCGACAAACAATGTGAGCCGATGTCGCTCAACGTGCAGGCCGGTAAAACCCAGTTCATCATCAAAAACAACAGCCAGAAAGCGCTGGAGTGGGAGATTTTGAAAGGGGTGATGGTGGTGGAAGAGCGTGAAAACATCGCGCCAGGCTTCAGCCAGAAACTGACCGCCAATCTGGAAGCGGGCGAATATGACATGACCTGCGGCCTGCTGAGCAATCCGAAAGGCAAGCTGGTCGTCAGCGGTGATGCGAAGAAAGCGACATCCGGCAAACCGGATGTGCTGGAGCTGGTTGGCCCTATCGCCGACTACAAAGTCTACGTGATGAACGAAGTGAAAGAGCTGGTGGCGGGCACCAAGGCGTTTACCGATGCGGTGAAAGCCGGTGATGTCGAGAAAGCGAAAGCCTTGTATGCGCCAACGCGCGTGCATTACGAGCGTATCGAACCGATCGCGGAGTTGTTCTCTGACCTCGATGGCAGCATTGATGCCCGTGAAGATGACTTCGAGAAGAAAAACGAAGATCCGAAATTAACAGGTTTCCACCGCCTGGACAAAATCCTGTTCGCCGATAACACCACCAAAGGTGCCGAAGAGTTTGCCACTAAG
>NZ_DAMBSA010000424.1:0-3892 GCF_032054795.1 Pantoea sp. CTOTU49201 | reverse complement strand
GCGTTATTACTGGAAACCGACGCGCCCGATATGCCGCTGCACGGTTTTCAGGGCCAGCCCAATCGTCCGGAGCGGGCGCGCAACGTGTTTGACGTGCTGTGCCAGTTACGCAGTGAATCCCCCGAAGTGATTGCCGACGCGCTGTGGCATAACAGCCAGCAGCTGTTCGCCTTGCCTGCCTGATTCTCCCCCCGACAGATTCTGCATTTACGCTGCCTTACGCCTGATTAGCTACATTGATAAAGCTGAGAGTACACTTTCGCGCCCATTTTTGTGATAATAATAACAATGGTCATCGCGGCGCATTTCGGCCTGACTAACGGTTATTTGTGATGTTTATCACTAAATGACTGTATTTAAATGACGGGTTTTCTTTTTCGTGTGACATGAAGCGCAATTCATTGTCACGGTAGTTGTTAGAATTGTCACATTCCCCGGTGGGTTGTGCCCGCCGATCTGAATTTTGGAGAGCATCATGACCGACCTGAAAGCAGCAGCACAGCGCGCATTGCAACTGATGGATTTAACCACCCTGAACGAAGACGACACCGACGAGAAGGTGATCGCGCTGTGCCGTCAGGCGAAATCCCCAGCCGGTAACACCGCTGCCATCTGCATCTATCCGCGTTTCATCCCGGCAGCACGTAAAGCGCTGCGCGAGCAGGGCACGCCAGAAATTCGCATCGCCACCGTCACCAACTTCCCGCACGGCAACGATGACGTTGAGATCGCGCTGGCTGAAACCCGCGCGGCCATCGCCTACGGCGCTGACGAAGTGGACGTGGTGTTCCCGTATCGTGCGCTGATTGCTGGCAACCGTGACATCGGTTTTGAGCTGGTGAAAGCCTGTAAAGAAGCCTGCGCACAGGCAAACGTGCTGCTGAAAGTGATCATCGAAAGCGGCGAGCTGAAAGACGAAGCGCTGATTCGTGCTGCGTCGGAAATCGCTATCGATGCGGGCGCGGACTTCATCAAAACCTCAACCGGTAAAGTGCCGGTCAACGCGACGCCAGAAGTGGCGGCGATCATGATGCAAGTGATCCGCGATAAAGGCGTGAAGCAGCAGGTTGGTTTCAAACCGGCTGGCGGCGTGCGCACTGCGGAAGACGCGGCGCTGTATCTGAAGCTGGCGGACGACCTGCTGGGTGAAGGCTGGGCGGATGCGCGTCATTTCCGCTTTGGTGCTTCCAGCCTGCTGGCAAGCCTGCTGAATACGCTGGGCCACGAAACCGCGACCAGCAAAGCGGGTTATTAAGTTCATATTGATGTTCGTAGGGTCGCCATTTATGGCGACCTCTCTATTCCGGGGAGGCAACCGTGTTCCTGCCACAAGAAATTATTCGTAAAAAACGCGACGGCCAGGCGCTGAGTGAAGCGGAGATCCGCTTCTTTATCAACGGCGTGCGCGACAACAGCGTTTCAGAAGGCCAAATCGCCGCGCTGGCAATGACCATCTATTTCCATGATATGACGCTCGACGAGCGCGTGGCGTTGACCATGGCGATGCGCGACTCCGGCACGGTGCTGAACTGGAAATCGCTCAATCTCAACGGCCCAATTGTTGATAAGCACTCCACCGGCGGCGTTGGCGATGTCACTTCGCTGATGCTTGGCCCGATGGTGGCGGCATGCGGCGGTTATGTGCCGATGATCTCCGGGCGCGGCCTCGGCCACACCGGCGGCACGCTGGATAAACTGGAAGCGATTCCGGGCTTCGATATCTTTCCGAGCGACGATCGTTTCCGCCAGATTATTAAAGACGTCGGCATCGCGATTATTGGCCAGACCAACTCGCTGGCACCGGCCGACAAACGTTTCTACGCCACGCGTGATATCACCGCCACCGTGGATTCCATCCCGCTGATCACCGCGTCGATCCTCGCTAAAAAGCTGGCGGAAGGATTGGATGCGCTGGTAATGGACGTCAAAGTGGGTTCCGGCGCCTTTATGCCCACCTTCGAAGCCTCAGAAAATCTGGCGCAGGCGATTGTTGGCGTGGCGAACGGCGCAGGTTGCAAAACCACAGCGCTGCTCACCGACATGAATCAGGTGCTGGCTTCTACTGCGGGTAACGCGCTGGAAGTGCGTGAAGCGGTGCAGTTCCTGACCGGCGAAGCGCGCAATCCGCGTCTGCTGGAAGTGACAATGGCGCTGTGCTCGGAAATGCTGATCTCAGGCAAACTGGCTGAAAACGACGCCGATGCACGTAAAAAGCTACAGCAGGTGCTGGATAACGGCAAAGCCGCTGAAGTGTTTGCCCGCATGGTGGCGGCGCAAAATGGCCCGGTCGATTTCATCCAACGCATGGACAGCTATTTGCCAGCCCCAACGCTGAGCAAAGCGGTGTACGCCGATGGCGCCGGTATCGTCAGCGCAATGGATACGCGTGCGCTCGGCATGGCAGTGGTTGCGCTTGGCGGTGGCCGTCAGCGTGCCAGCGACAGCATTGATTACAGCGTGGGCCTGAGCGACATGATCACGCTTGGCACGCCAGTAGACGCTCAGCGTCCGCTGGCGATTATTCACGCCGCGTCCGAAGCGCAGTGGCAACAGGCCGCTGCCGCCGTTAAAGCGGCCATCACGCTGAGCGATACTGCGCCAGCGATCACGCCGGTGGTTTATCGTCGCGTCAGCGAATAACTGGCGCTTCTTCGTGCCAGGCAGCGGCCGTTCGGGTATACTGATCTGATCGCTTTTTTTTGACTTGTCATCGCGCATTGCGCAGGAGACTTGCATGAAACGTGCTTTTATTATGGTTCTCGACTCCTTCGGGATCGGCTCCAGTAAAGACGCCGATAAATTCGGTGATGAAGGATCGGACACGCTCGGCCATATCGCCGAAGCCTGTTTCGAAGGCCGCGCCAATGAAGGCCGCGAAGGCCCGCTGCACTTACCCAACCTGACCAAACTGGGCCTCGGCAAAGCGGCTGAGCTCTCCACCGGTCGTTTCCCGCCAGGCCTCGATCCCAACGCGGAAATCATCGGTGCGTACGCTTACGCCAGCGAATTGTCGTCCGGTAAAGATACGCCGTCGGGCCACTGGGAAATCGCCGGCGTGCCGGTGCTGTTTGATTGGGGCTACTTCAGCGACAAAGAGAACAGCTTCCCGCAGGAGCTGCTGGATATTCTGGTAAAACGTGCCGATCTGCCGGGTTATCTCGGTAATTGTCACTCATCGGGCACGGTGATCCTCGACCAGCTCGGCGAAGAGCACATGAAAACCGGCAAGCCGATTTTCTACACCTCGGCGGATTCGGTGTTCCAGATTGCCTGCCACGAAGAGACCTTTGGCCTCGATCGCCTGTACGAGCTGTGCGAAATCGCCCGTGAAGAGCTGACCAATGGCGGCTACAACATCGGCCGCGTGATTGCGCGTCCGTTCGTCGGCGACAAAGCGGGCAACTTCGAGCGCACCGGCAACCGTCACGATCTGGCAGTGGAACCGCCAGCGCCGACCATGCTGAAAAAGCTGGTGGATGAGAAGGGCGGTGAAGTGATTTCGGTGGGCAAAATCGCCGACATCTACGCTGAGCAGGGCATCACGCAGAAAGTCAAAGCCACCGGCTTAGACGCGTTGTTCAACGCCACCATCGAGCAGATGAAGAAAGCGCCTGATAACTCGATTGTGTTCACGAACTTCGTTGATTTTGATTCAACGTGGGGACATCGTCGCGATATCGCCGGTTATGCAGGCGGTTTGGAATTCTTTGATCGTCGCTTGCCAGAGCTGATGGAGTTGGTGAAAGAGGGTGACATTCTGATCCTCACCGCCGATCACGGCTGCGATCCAAGCTGGAAAGGTACTGAACACACGCGTGAGCACATCCCAATTCTGATCTACGGCCCGAATGTGAAGCCAGGATCGTTGGGATATCGCGATACCTTCGCTGAA
>NZ_DAMBSA010000423.1:0-3900 GCF_032054795.1 Pantoea sp. CTOTU49201 | reverse complement strand
AATCGCGCATGGCATAACCATGACGCCGCAGCAGCGGCACGGTCATTACGCTGCCGCCTACGCCGAGCATGGCGGCGATCACACCTATCACTGTGCCGCCCGCGCTGACATTCAGCCGCGTCAACATTCGCGGTGCAGTGCGGCTAAAGAAGCCTTTGCGCAGCAGGCAATCAGCGATAGTCACCACCATGTAAACCATAAACAGCCCGCGCACCCACGTATCGCTAATCACGCCCGCCAGCCAGGAACCGATCACCGCACCGAGCGCGATAAACCAGATTAGCGGCAACAAAGGGAGATCATGCAATTTGCCCGCCCGCCAGTTTTGATAACTGGCCCAACCGGCGTTGAAAATCATCACGGCGGTCGAGGTTGCCACCGCGATATGCATCGCCTGTGCCGCCAATAGCGGCTGCTGCAACAGCAATTGATAGACAAACGGCACCACCACAAAACCGCCGCCAAAGCCAAACAACACCGTGGTGATGCCGGTAGCAAAACCCGCCAACCCAATAATTAACAGCTCGTTCATCGCCTTTCTCTGCATCATGAAAAGAGTGATGCAGCTTACGCAGCAAGCAGCCCGCTTCCCATTTGCGCAGCGCTCATTTACCCTTGAAAATCAGTCAATTTGCGGTGGATGTCGGGAATGCGAAATAGTCACATTGATGAATACGACCATATTGATCGTGACGTGGTGGCGCTGGGCAATGACTACGCGCAGGGATTTGTGCTGCCAGAGCATCGCCACCGCCGCGCGCAGCTGCTGTATGGCGCGACAGGTTTAATGCACGTCGCAACGCAGGCGGGCGAATGGGTGGTACCGCCGCAGCATGCGGTGTGGATTCCGCCAAATACTGCGCACAGCGTGAAGTTTGTCGGCGTCTCGACGCGCAGCCTGTATATCGAGCCCATTTGCGCAGCAGCATTGCGCGATCGCTGTAGCGTCATTAGTGTCTCGCCGCTGCTGCGACAACTGTTGATTGAAGCCGTTGATTTACCGTTGTTATATGCATCCGATCGCGATCGATCGCTGGTGCAGCTGCTGTTGCTGGAGCTTGCGGCGATGCCTGCGCGGGAATTCGATATTCCGTTGCCGCAGCATCCGGCGTTGTTGGCGCAATGCCAGAACTTCTTACTGGCGCCAACCATTCATGATGCCGCCGATCGTTGGGCCAGCGCGCTGTTTATGAGCCCCAGCACCTTCCGCCGCCATTTCATGCAGCAAACCGGCTTGTCCTTCTCTGCCTGGCGACAGCGCGCCTGCGTGGTGACGGCGCTGGCGTGGCTGGTAGCGGGCAAATCGGTAAACGAAGTGGCACTCTCGCTCGGCTATGACAGCAGCTCCGCTTTCTCCACCATGTTTCGCCGCGTCACCGGTCAGGTACCATCATTTTACATCGATCATCATTGAGTAAAATTTCACCAGCCACTTGGCGATTTCAGGCTGAAAACCGGCTTTTTATCGCAGGAGTTACTTGCCTAACACACTGATTATTTAGTCATTCCTTCCAGCCCAAATGCATGTCGAACTTTCAGGCGCTTAACTGCTGCTGCACCGCATCTAAAAACGCCCGCAGCGCCGCCGGCTGCCGTTCACGCGACATGTAAAGGCCAAAGATCGCCAGCGTTTTTGGCTGATAAGCCGGCAATACGGTTTGCAGCTGTCCATTGTCGATGGCGTTGCGCGCTTCCATCTCCGGCACCATCGCCACTCCACAACCGGCAATCGCCGCATCACAGAGAACCGACGAGATGCCGGCGCTGAAATTGCCGTGCACCGCTGCAGAGATCGTTTCGCCCTGCGCATCTGAAAATTGCCAGCTCTGCCCAGCGAAACGGCTGTAATGCAGGCAGTTATGCTGCGCGAGTTCGGCTGGCGTTTGCGGTGAGCCATGCGCCTGCAGATAGTCCGGCGACGCACACACCACCGAAACACATTCACCTAAACGTCGGGCGATGGCACCAGGTTCGGGATCATCGGTAATACGCACAGCCACATCAATGCGCTCACCGATCAAACTCACCGGCTGATTATTGATCTCCAGCTCGATGCGCACCGCCGGGAAACGCGCCAGGAATGCCGGAATCATCGGCCCCAAAATATGCGTGGCGGTGGAGTGTGCACAGGCGACACGCAAGGTGCCGTGCGGCTCGCTATCCGCGCCCTGATCGGAAATCTCTTCAGCCAGTCTCGCCAGCGCGCGCGATTTATCGAGGATCTTCTCGCCAGCGGGCGTGATGGTTAGCTTGCGCGATGATCGGTGCAGTAAACGCGCGCCAGCCCACTTCTCCATTTCATCCAGATAGCGGCTGACCATCGGCCGCGAAATATCCAACGCACGCGCCGCAGCACTTAAGCTGCCCAGTTCACAAATGCGGTTAAACACCGTTGCCGCCGTGACTCTGTCCATGTTGGCTCCATCTGATCGTTTTATGAAACTGATCATATCCAGTTTCAGGAATTCTACCAGCCAGTAATTTCCCTACAATAGAGCCCACAAATACGGCGAGGTGCCGGATAAAGGAAAATTCGATGAAAATGAAAACGCTGACTCTGGCATTTGCCTTCGCCGCCCTGCCTGCATTTGCTGCGCCGCTCCATTTAGAAGTGTATAACCCGCAGGAGAACGGCATCTTCCCGGTCTCTTCCACGCTGGTTTCCGGACCGCATGAAGCGATACTGTTTGATGCGCAGTTCAGCACTAAAGACGGTGAAAAGCTGGTGCAGATGATTAAAGCTAGCGGCAAAAAGCTGACGCAGATTGTCATCACCTCCGGCGATCCTGACTTCTATTTTGGTCTGGAACCGATTGTAAAAGCGTTCCCGCAGGTGAAGATTGTGGCGACGCCGGATGTGGTGAAACACATCGAAGCGACCAAAGCTGCCAAGTTGGCTTATTGGGGCCCGCAGATGAAGGACGGCGCACCAAAGCAGTTGTATGTTCCGCAGGTTACGCATGCCACGAGCTTAAAAGTCGATGGTGAAACGCTGGAACTTCGTCACGCCAATGATTACGCCGCCTACGTGTGGATCCCGGCCAACAAAGCGATTCTCGGCGGCACCGGCGTGGCTTCCGGCATTCACGTCTGGACCGCCGATACGCAAACGCCTGCTGTTCGTCAGCAGTGGCGTAATGTGCTGAGCGAAATGCAAAAACTGCAGCCTAAACAGGTGATTCCAGGCCATTATCTTGGCGAGCGCCCGGCGGGCGATGCGGCGATTACCTTTACGTTGAACTACCTGCAAACCTTTGAGGAAGCGCTGCAACAGCACAAAGGTTCGACCCAGGTGATCGAGACCATGAAAGCCGCTTATCCGCATCTGCCGGAGGAGAGTTCGTTGGATCTGAGCGCCAAAGTGAATACCGGCGAAATGAAGTGGTAATGGATGTGTAGGGTCGCCATTCATGGCGACCGTTCGAAAAATAACTCCAATCCCTTGTAGGAACGCCATTCATGGCGACCTCTCGAAAGACCGCAGATAATCCACCAAATACAAAGCGCGTTTGATTTGATAGGATTTTGGCCCGAATTTGCGAAATAAGGTTGCGGGTCATGCCCCAAAAAAGAGCGACGCTGATTGGTTTGATGGCCATTTTGCTATGGAGCGCGATTGTAGGACTGATTAAAAATGTCAGCGAAGGATTCGGCCCGGTGGGCGGTGCGGCACTGATATACAGCGCCAGCGCGGTTTTGCTGATTTTCACCGTTGGCTTGCCAAAACTGCGCTCTTTTCCGCGCCGCTATTTGATTATCGGCAGCGTACTGTTCGTCTGTTATGAACTCTGCCTGTCGCTCTCACTCGGCTTTACCCACAGCGGACGCCAGGCGATTGAAGTCGGCATGGTCAATTATCTGTGGCCAAGTTTGACCATCCTTTTAGCGGTGATAGTGAAT
>NZ_DAMBSA010000422.1:0-3901 GCF_032054795.1 Pantoea sp. CTOTU49201 | reverse complement strand
ACATTATCGCGCTGTGGCAAACGCTGGTGAGCGATCCGCAGGCCAACCTGACGCCACGCGTGGTGCTGTTTGGTGCCAAGGCCGCGCCGGGATATGTGCTGGCCAAGAACATCATCTACGCGATCAATAAAGTGGCGGCCACCATCAACAACGATCCGCGCATTGGCGACCGCCTGAAAGTGGTGTTTGTGCCTGATTACAACGTTTCGGTTGCCGAGCGGCTGATTCCGGTAGCGGATCTTTCCGAGCAGATTTCTACCGCCGGCAAAGAGGCATCTGGCACCGGCAACATGAAGCTAGCGCTGAACGGCGCCTTGACCATAGGCACGCTGGATGGCGCCAATGTGGAGATCGCCGAGCAGGTTGGGGCCGATAATATCTTTATCTTTGGTCACACCGTCGATCAGGTCAGCGCGTTGAAAGCGGAAGGCTACTCGCCTGACGCATGGCGCAAAAAAGATGCGCAGCTGGATCGGGTATTGAAAGCGTTAGAAGACGGCACTTTTAGCGACGGCGACGTCACCGCGTTCGAGCCGCTGCTGCACAGCCTGAGCGCCAAAGGTGGCGATCCTTATCTGGTGCTGGTCGATTTTCGTCACTACCTCAATGCGCAGGCGCAGGCTGAAACCTTGTGGGCCGATCAACACGGCTGGACGCGCGCCGCCATTCTCAATACCGCGCGCTGCGGCATGTTCAGCGCCGACCGCGCTATCCGTGACTATCAGCAACGCATCTGGCAGGCCGCGCGATGAACAGCACTATCACGCCAACCGCCGAAATCGCCAGCGAATACATCGACGCCCATGGCCAGCTGCAATCGGTCTCCGCCCTAACCCGCCAGCGTTTGCTGGCGGCGATGCATCCCACGAAACCGCACGCCTCGCCGCTGCCGCCGGTGCTGATTGTGCAGGGAGAACACGAGGAGATTGTGCTGCCTGCGCCCGGCATAGCAGGCGAGTGGCAGCTGATCGCGGAACAGGGCGAAAGCTGGCACGGGCGCGCTATCGCCAACCAGCCGATCGTTTTACCTACGCTGCCTTTGGGTTATCACCAGCTCAACTTCACCGCACATCAACAAGCGTTTCACTGCCGGATTATTGTCGCGCCGGTTCGCTGTTACGAGCCGCCAGCCATCCAGCAAGGGCAATCGCTGTGGGGCGCCTGTATTCAGCTTTATACGCTGCGATCGGCGTCCAACTGGGGAATCGGCGATTTCAGCGACTTAAAGCAGATGCTGGTCGAGGTTGCGCAGCGTGGCGGGGATTGTATTGGCTTGAACCCGTTGCACGCGCTGTTCCCGGCGACGCCGGAAAGCGCCAGTCCGTACAGCCCGTCGTCGCGGCGCTGGCTGAATATGCTGTATATCGATGTCGCCGCCGTTGAGGATTTTACGCTGAGTGAAGAAGCGCAACGCTGGTGGCAGGCGGCCAGCACGCAGCAGGCGCTTCAGGCGGCGCGGGACGCTGAGTGGGTCGATTACTCAGCGGTTACCCGATTGAAACTGGAGGCGCTGCGCCTCGCCTGGCATCACTTCAGGAAGCGCGGCGCGGACGATGATCTGGTTATCGCCTTTGAAGGTTTTATGCAGCAAGGCGGCGAAAGTTTGCTGCATCAGGGCGTTTTCGATGCCCTGCACGCCGCGCAGATCGCCGAAGATCCTCAGCGCTACGACTGGACAACCTGGCCTGCGGCGTTGCAGTCGCCCGACAGCGCAGCGGTGCGCGCATTCCGCATCGAACACACCTATGAAGTGCGCTTTTATCTGTGGCTGCAATGGCTAGCCGCGCGTCAGTTCGCCGATTGTTGGGCGGTGTGCCAGCAGCAGGCGATGCCAATTGGCTTATACCGCGATCTGGCGGTGGGCGTGGCGCAGGGCGGCGCAGAAACCTGGAGCGATCGCGAGCTTTACTGCTTGCAGGCCAGCGTCGGCGCGCCACCGGATATTCTCGGCCCGCTGGGCCAGAATTGGGGATTGCCGCCGATGGATCCACAGATTATGCAGGCGCGCGCCTACGAGCCGTGGATTGCGCTGCTGCGCGCCAACATGCACGACTGCGGCGCACTGCGCATCGATCACGTGATGGCGCTGTTGCGGCTGTGGTGGATCCCACAGGGCGAAAGCGCGGCGGAAGGTGCCTATGTCCATTATCCCATTGATGATCTGCTGGCGATTCTGGCGTTGGAGAGTCAGCGTCATCACTGCATGGTGATTGGCGAGGATTTGGGGACGGTGCCGGAGAAGATTATCGGCAAGCTGCAGCAGGCGGGCGTCTACTCCTACAAAGTGCTCTATTTTGAGCAGACATCCAAAGTGGCCTTTCGCGCCCCTGCCCGCTGGCCACGTCAGGCGATGGCGGTCGCCACCACCCACGATATGCCAACCCTGCGCGGCTGGTGGCAAAGCGATGATTTACGGCTGGGCAGCGAGTTGGGACTTTATCCTGATAAGCAGATTCTTGCCGGGCTAAACAAGTCGCGTTTGGCCGCACGCCGCGCGTTGTTTAAGAGCCTGCAACGCAGCAATTGCTTGCCCGAGCAGGCCGAACCGCAGGTGATGGATCGCGCGTTAAGTGCGGCGATGCAGCGTTATCTGGCGGAGAGCAACAGCGCGCTGCTGGGCCTGCAACCCGAAGAGTGGCTGGATATGGCTTCCCCGGTGAATATTCCCGGCACCACCAGCCAATATCCCAACTGGCGGCGCAAACTCAGCGCCTCGCTGGAGGAGATGTTTGCTGACGCGGAGATAAATGCGTTGTTAGAGGATATTGATCAACGGCGGAAGCGGGTTTGATTGGGCATTTATAGGTAGCTGGTCGCCATAAATGGCGACCCTACAGGATGCACGGTTTTGTAGGGTGCGCATTTATGCGCACCTGGCAAAAAAAGGTGCGCCGAAGCGCACCAGATGGGACAAATCAGCACTGCCGGGGCGGATTACCCCTTGCCTTTAACACTGCTGATAAACACTTGTCTGGCGGAGGTGGAACCTAAACGCTCGGCTTCATCCAGCAGCTGCAACGCCTTATCGATATTGCCCTTCTCAACCGCTTCGCGGATGTTCTGATTAAAGTAACCTTCGGTATCCGTCATGATCGGTTTAGGTTTTGCATCCGAAACCGGGGCAGCACGATAAGTCGCAGGCGCAACCGGCTGCGTATTACCGACGGTTACCGGCGCAGGACCCGATGATCCAAACAGCGGCCCAACCAGAATTGATGAACCTGAGCTGGTCTTCACTTTAAGTTTCAACGTGCCATCGCGGCTGTGATGGGCAATCGGATCAGGGATATCCGGCACCGCATTACCGGTGCCGCGAGCGTAGGCTTTCGCCGGATCCAGTAAGGTGGTGGTTTCGGTCAAATCCTTCTCGGTAGTGAACACCAGCAGATAGATCTTTTGCTGACCCAGCGCCGGCGTCAGTTTCATCACACCTTCCAGCCGATCTGCCGCCATCACGCCCGGCTGCTGGTAGGTGAAAAAGCGCGCCGGGAACCAGGCCGCCGGGCGCATGTTCTCATCCAGCACCAGCACATTCGGCGCAAATACCTGATTTTGTTTTACTTCACTGCTCAGCGTAATAGTGAGTTCACCGATATTCGCTGGCAGGCTATAAGCGGCCACCGAACCCGTCACGCCCGCGGCGTTAGGATTGGCGTGGTTTTCACTCAGCGTGGTGACCTGCGTGCGGGAGGGTTCTACCGGCAACCAGCTCAGCGTTTGCAGGCTGGCGGCAGGGAATGTGGGTGCGGCAGAGAGATCCTGTGGCACCAGATTGACATCAGCGAGCGCCGGAAAACTTTGACCGGCGAGCAACGCGGCGCTCAGGCAGAGCGCAAAAACCGTTTTTTTCATTCTCATTGTATAACCTCAAAAAACTGTCAGGCGGCGGCGCGAACCAGGC
>NZ_DAMBSA010000421.1:2955-3907 GCF_032054795.1 Pantoea sp. CTOTU49201 | reverse complement strand
TGCCGATCGCCACATGCACCAGCTTCACGTCTTTCAGGTTGTTTTGTTTGATCAGATAACTCATGAACGCCCAGGTCGTATCGGGCTGCGGGCTGGTGACCACGCGTTTACCTGACAGCAGCGATAAGTTGTCCTGCAGTGAAGCCGCTTCTTTGCCGAAGACAAAGATGGTTGGCGCGTTCTGCACGCCGGCCACCACCACGCCTTTGCCGCCGTTTTCACGGGTTTTCGGCACAAACACCGGATCCTGAATCGAGAAATCCGCCGAGCCGCCAATCACCGCCGCCCAGGATTGCGCCCCGCCGCCGCCGGTGCTGATTTTTACCTCAACGCCCTGCTGTTTGAAAAAGCCCTGCTCCTGCGCCACGTACAGCGGCAGATAGAGCAGCGACTGGAAAGCCTGATTAATGCGTACCGGCGTGTCGGCAGCCAGCGCCGCATGCACACTGACCAATGAAGCTAAAGAAACTGCGGCAGAGATCGTAGCGAAGCGAAATGTTTTCATGATTATTTCCTGTCCCAGGAGAGAATGAGGCGTTCAAGAAAAGCCACCAGCGCGTTAAAACAGAGCATCATCAGCATGACCAGCACGATGCCAGCCAGCACAATGTTCATACCGAAGTTGGAGCTGCCGAGCAGGATCATGTGTCCTACGCCCGCATCGGAAGAGATGTATTCGCCAACGATGGCGCCGACCAGCGCAAAACCGACGTTGAGGCGTAAACCAGACAGCACCCACAGCATCGCCGACGGCACCACCAGCTTGAAGAAAATGGTGCCGCGTCCTGCGTTGAAGGAGCGCAGCAGGTTAATCAGATCGGGATCGGTGCGCATCGCACCTTTATAAGAGGTGGTCAGCGATACCACCACGCAGGAGAACGCCACGATCACCACTTTTGACAGCATCTCAGTGCCGAACCAGATAATGGTCATCGGCGCAATCGCCAGCACC
>NZ_DAMBSA010000421.1:0-2945 GCF_032054795.1 Pantoea sp. CTOTU49201 | reverse complement strand
GCCAGCACCGGAATCGAACCGATCGCGGCAATAAAAGGTGCTGCTAAATCCGAGATGAAGCGCGAGTACCACAGCAGCAGACCGATAATCGATCCACCAATTGCGCCGACCGCAAAGCCAACCAGCGTTTCCACCGCCGTCACGCGGATGTCGGTGAGCATTTCCCCGCTGTTGAAACGCTGTACCAGTACCTCCCACACCTGCGACGGGCTGGAAAACAGAAACGCATTGATATTGCCGCTGCGCACACCAAGTTCCCAGCCGCCGAGCAGCACCACCACAATTGCGGTCTGTAACACCAGCAAGGTGTAACGACGCGCGTTAGCCGAGCGGAAGAAGGTTTCGCGTGTGCTGCGGTTGGCGGTCGCAGCGACCGTTGGGCGCGTAGACACCGTATTCATCACCATGACATCCTCTCGTTAGTTAACCGGCTCGGGCTGGGTGCCGATGCTGCGCCAGATGCGCTCGTAATATTCGTTGAAGCGCGGCGCTAAGCGGCGTTCGGGAATCGATAGACTGTCGGTACCGAGATCGACCTCAATCTCCTGCACAATTTCACCCGGACGCGCTTTCATCACGTAAACGCGATCCGACATCGTTACCGCCTCTTCGATATCGTGGGTGATGAAAATCACCGTCTTGTGCTGCTGTTTCACCACGCTGAGCAGCTCGCTTTCCAGCGCGATTTTTAGTGGGTAATCCAGCGCTTTGTAGGCTTCATCCATCAGGATGATTTCCGGGTTGGTCACCATGGTGCGCATCAACGCCACGCGCTGGCGCATACCGCCGGACAGCTGTGAAGGATACTTCTGTTCGTAGCCGCTCATTTTGTAGAGCTCGAACAGTTCACGCGCTTGGGCACGCGCTTCGGCTTTTGGCGTGCCACGCACTTCAAGGCCGAGAATCACGTTGTCGATCACCGTGCGCCACGGGAACAGCAGATCCTTTTGCAGCACATAACCAAGTTCCGCCGATGGCGTGCCGGTAGTTTCACGGTTTTTCAGCAGAATACTGCCGCTGTCGGGCATCAACAGGCCGGTGATAATGTTGAACAGCGTCGATTTACCGCAGCCGCTCGGCCCCACAAATGAGACAAATTCGTTGCGATTGGCGTGGAAGTTGAGGTTGCGTAGCACTGTGACTTCGCCGCCTGGCGTGGGATAACTTTTATGGATGCCTGCGGCTTCCAGAACCTTACTCATGGCTTTCCCCCAAAGGTCGCGCGTGGCGATTGTGAACCGTCAACGGCGAAGGCGGCGCCTGCACCGGAACGTAATCTTTCAGGAAGTGATAACCGAGATAATCGCTGCTGCGCGCACGCAAAATGGCGGATTGGATCTCCACGTTGGCGAGCGCCATGCCTTCGGTGGTTCCGCTGTCGGCGATGATATTACCGAGCGGATCAATAATGCGGCTGTGACCGTGATAGTGCAGATTGCCATGTGTTCCGCACAGGTTGGATTCGATCATCCAGCACTGATTTTCCAGCGCACGAACCCGACCAAACAGTGTGTAGCTGTCCACCATCGGATCGGCATCGCCCGCGCTGCCGTCACCGCCGTAACCCCATGCGGTGGGCATGATCATGATATCTGCGCCTTTTAACGCCAGTTCGCGGGTGCTTTCCGGGAACACTTTGTCGTAGCAAATCAGCATGCCGATGCGGCCGAGCGGTGTGTTAAACACCGGGAAGTCGCTGCCGGGATAGTAAACGTGCTTCTCATCGCCCGGCTGATGTACTTTGCGGTACACGCCGACCAAGCCTTGCGGCCCGAGCAGCACTGCGCTGTTGAACAGCACTTCGGCGCGTTCGGGATGGCGCTCGGTCATGCCAAAAACCACATGCACGCCAAGCTGCGTCGCCTGCCGCTGCAACGCCAGTACACTCTCACCCTGCGGCACCACTTCAGCCTGCGCCATTTGCCACGCCACGGCTTCACCGTTCCAGTTGAGCGTGTCCGGCAAATAGCCTTGCAGGATCTGCTCCGGAAAAACCACCAGATCGGCACCTTCTTGTGCGGCGTGCTCCATCCAGGCAAGCAGGTTATTGAGATTGCGCGCTTTGTCGTAAAACGCCGCTAAGGTGACGCTGGCAATGGTGATGGCGGACATGGCAACAGCTCCCAGAAGTTTTTTTCTAAACTGCTACTTAACTCACACCAAGACCAATACATTTTTCTTATAGGAAATTTTTTATCATATGTGAGAAAGTACTTTTCACGTTACTCGTGGAAGAGAGTCAGCATTATGAAAACCACCCGACAGCATGAAGCCTCCGGGCTGGGCGCAGCCACCACCGGCGAGCAGGATTTTGGTATGCGCATCAAGACAATACGTCAGGCGCGCGAACTTACGCTGGAGCAGGTTGCCGAGTTAAGCAGCGTGTCGATTTCCACGTTGTCGAAGATTGAAAAAGGCCAGGTTTCGGCGTCGTTCGATACCATCGCTAAGATCGCCAGCGCCTTTGATTACTCGCTGGCCGAGCTGTTTGCCGAGGAATTGCCCAACCAACCGCTGACTAGCGGCGCGATGCAGGGACGGCGCACTTACACGTTGGCAGGCAAAGGGATTGCGTTTACCAATCCGTGGTTTCGCTATGAAGTACACGCTGCCGAATTGCTGGTTAAGGGTATGATTCCGGTGGTGATGGATATCGAAACTCAGCAGCTGCCGCCACCTGAAGCCTGGTCGCAGCATGCGGGTGAAGAGTTTATCTACGTGCTGAGTGGAGAAGTGATGCTGCATACGCAACTGTATGCGCCGCTGCGTCTGGCGAAAGGTGACAGCGCCTATATTGACAGCACCATGCGCCATACTTTTGTGCGTCTGAGTGACGAGGCCGCCGGTTTGATTTCCATCTGCCAGACGGAAAAGCTGGATATCGAGGATTTAGCGGGATTTTCGTAGGGTCACCATTTATGGTGACCGAAAAACACCGTGGCTGG
>NZ_DAMBSA010000420.1:0-3907 GCF_032054795.1 Pantoea sp. CTOTU49201 | reverse complement strand
GACTTCCTCGACTGGATGCCGAAGCGTCTGAAAGAGTATGACAAAGCCGCACTGCGCAATACCGTGTTGATGGGTCGTTCGCAAGGCGTTGCGGCGTATAACATGGATGAAGCACTGGCGTGGGGCACCACCGGCGCTGGTTTGCGTGCCACCGGTTTAGATTTTGACGTGCGTAAATGGCGTCCATATTCAGGCTACGAAAACTTCGATTTCGAGATTCCGGTTGGCGCTGGCATCAGTGATGCGTATACCCGCGTTCAGCTGAAAATGGAAGAGATGTGGCAGTCACTGCGCATTCTGGAACAGTGCCTGAACAACATGCCTGAAGGCCCGTTCAAAGCGGATCATCCGCTGACAACGCCGCCGCCGAAAGAGCGCACGCTGCAGCACATTGAAACCCTGATCACTCACTTCCTGCAGGTTTCGTGGGGCCCAATCATGCCGGCCAACGAATCCTTCCAGATGATTGAGGCGACCAAAGGGATCAACAGTTACTACCTGACCAGCGATGGCAGCACCATGAGCTATCGCACCCGCGTGCGTACGCCGAGCTTCCCGCATCTGCAGCAGATCCCATCGGTGATCCGCGGCAGCCTGGTATCCGACTTGATCGTTTACCTCGGTAGTATCGATTTTGTTATGTCAGACGTGGACCGCTAATTATGCACGATCAAAAAATTGCTATTCACACCATCGACCCTACTGAGGTCTTCGTGCTGAGCGAGGCCGAGCACCACGCTATCGAGCACGAGAAACACCATTACGAAGATGCACGCGCCGCTTCGATCGAAGCGTTGAAGATCGTGCAGAAACAGCGCGGCTGGGTGCCAGATGGCGCGATTAACGCCATCGCCGACGTTCTGGGTATTCCTGCCAGTGATGTTGAAGGTGTGGCAACGTTCTATAGCCAGATCTACCGCACGCCGGTTGGCCGTCACGTTATTCGCTACTGTGACAGCGTGGTGTGCCACATCACGGGATATCAGGGAATTCAGGATGCGCTGGAGCAGAAGCTGAACATCAAGCCGGGCCAAACCACGGCTGATGGACGCTTTACGCTGCTGCCAACTTGCTGCCTTGGTAACTGCGATAAAGGGCCAACCATGATGGTGGATGAAGATACCCACGTTCATCTGACGCCTGAAGGCATCGCCAACTTGCTGGAGCAGTATCAATGACCATTAAACAGATCATTCGTACTGCCGAAACGCATCCGCTGACCTGGCGTCTTCGTGACGACAAGCAGCCGATCTGGATCGATGAATATCGCAGTAAAAACGGTTATGTCGGCGCAGAAAAAGCGTTGAAAGATTTTAGTCAGGACGAAATCGTCGCGGCGGTCAAAGACTCCGGCCTGAAAGGTCGTGGTGGCGCAGGCTTTAACACCGGCCTGAAGTGGAGCCTGATGCCGAAAGACGAATCCATGAACATCCGTTACCTGCTGTGTAATGCCGATGAAATGGAGCCAGGCACCTATAAAGACCGCTTGCTGATGGAGCAACTGCCGCACCAGTTGGTGGAAGGCATGCTGATCAGTGCGTTTGCGCTGAAAGCCTATCGCGGGTACATCTTCTTGCGTGGTGAGTACATCGAAGCGGCCGTCAATCTGCGTCGCGCGATTGCGGAAGCTACTGAAGCGGGCTACCTCGGCAAGAATATTCTCGGCACCGGTTTTGATTTCGAGCTGATTGTCCACACCGGCGCAGGTCGTTACATCTGCGGCGAAGAGACCGCGCTAATCAACTCGCTGGAAGGACGTCGTGCGAACCCGCGTTCTAAGCCGCCATTCCCGGCCAGTGCCGGCGTATGGGGTAAGCCGACCTGCGTTAACAACGTGGAAACGCTGTCGAACGTGCCTGCCATCTTCCTTAACGGCGTTGACTGGTACAAAAACATCTCTACCAGCGAAGACACCGGCACCAAAATGATGGGCTTTTCCGGCCGCGTGAAAAATCCTGGCGTCTGGGAATTGCCATTCGGTACCACCGCGCGTGAAATCCTCGAGGATTACGCCGGCGGCATGCGCGATGGTTTGAAATTCAAAGCCTGGCAGCCAGGCGGCGCAGGAACTGACTTCCTTACCGATCAGCACCTCGATCTGCCGATGGAATTTGCCAGCATTGGTAAAGCCGGCAGCCGTTTGGGTACGGCGCTGGCGATGGCGGTCGATCACGAAATCAACATGGTTTCGCTGGTGCGTAACCTGGAAGAGTTCTTTGCGCGCGAATCCTGCGGCTGGTGTACGCCGTGCCGCGATGGCTTGCCATGGAGCGTGAAGATCCTGCGTGCGCTGGAGCAGAAGAAAGGTCAGCCGGGTGATATCGAAACCCTGCAGCAACTCTGCCGCCAGCTTGGCCCAGGTAAAACCTTCTGCGCCCACGCACCGGGCGCCGTCGAGCCATTGCAGAGCGCGATTAAATATTTCCGTGAAGAGTTTGAAGCTGGCATTGCGCCGCAGGTGTTTGGCAATACCCGAGCCATCGGCGGTATTCAGCCGAACCTGCTGAAAGCGCGCTGGTAATCAGCCGCCGTACACGGAACTCACCTCACGCCGAAATGGCGTGGGGAAAGAATTAGATGTTTAACGCTCGTCTTAGGGCGAGCCTTACGGAAGCATGTTCACTATGGCTACAATCCATGTAGACGGTAAAGAATATGATGTGAACGGAGCGGACAACCTGCTACAGGCGTGTCTCTCTCTGGGCCTTGATATTCCTTATTTTTGCTGGCATCCGGCGCTGGGAAGCGTAGGGGCCTGCCGCCAGTGCGCGGTGAAGCAATTCCAGAATGCCGAAGATACCCGCGGTCGCCTTGTTATGTCCTGCATGACACCAGCGTCAGACGGCACCTTTATCTCCATCGACGATGGCGAAGCCAAAGAGTTTCGTGAAAGCGTGGTGGAATGGCTGATGACCAACCATCCGCACGACTGCCCGGTGTGCGAAGAGGGCGGTAACTGCCATCTGCAAGATATGACGGTAATGACCGGACACAGTTTCCGTCGTTATCGCTTCACCAAACGCACCCACCAGAATCAGGATCTCGGTCCGTTCATTTCGCATGAAATGAACCGCTGTATCGCCTGCTATCGCTGCGTGCGTTACTACAAAGATTATGCCGACGGCAAAGATCTCGGCGTTTATGGCGCTCACGACAACGTCTACTTTGGTCGTCCGGAAGATGGCACGCTGGAAAGCGAATTCTCCGGTAACCTGGTAGAAATCTGTCCGACCGGCGTATTCACCGATAAAACGCACTCCGAACGCTATAACCGTAAATGGGATATGCAGTTCGCGCCAAGCATCTGTCAGCAGTGCAGCGTGGGTTGTAACACCAGCCCGGGCGAGCGCTATGGCGAATTGCGTCGTATCGAAAACCGTTATAACGGCACCGTAAACCACTACTTCCTGTGCGATCGCGGTCGTTTCGGTTACGGCTACGTCAACCGCAAGGATCGTCCACGTCATCCGGTACAGCAACGCGGCAACGATTGGGTCAGCCTGAATGCTGAACAAGCGGTGAATGCGGCGGCAGATGTGCTGCGCCGGGCGAAAAAAGTGATCGGTATCGGTTCTCCGCGCGCCAGCATTGAAAGCAACTTCGCGTTGCGTGAACTGGTTGGTGCAGCCAACTTCTCAACCGGTATGCCAGCAGGTGAGCAGGCTCGCGTTGAGCTGATGCTGAAAGTCCTGCAGGACGGCGGCATTTACACGCCATCACTGCGTGAAATTGAAAGCTACGATGCGGTACTGGTGCTGGGTGAAGATTTGACTCAGGTCGGCGCGCGCGTGGCGTTGTCTGTTCGTCAGGCAGTAAAAGGCAAAGCACGTGAGATGGCAGCGGCGCAGAAAGTAGCTGACTGGCAGATCGCGGCAATCCTTAATATCGGTTGAGAAGTTGGCTGCAC
>NZ_DAMBSA010000419.1:3588-3928 GCF_032054795.1 Pantoea sp. CTOTU49201 | reverse complement strand
TTACTCATGCAGAACGGTAACGACTTGCTTGGTGCAGTAGTACTCAAGGAGATAACATCATGAATTCAGCATGCTGCCTGATAAATTTAGCTCAACTCAAGGAATCCGAGCTTGATACGAACTATTCCCTTAAAGGCATTAAACATCTGTTTGGTAGTGTAAACGTTGCCCTTAGTTTGCCCTTTACGCGAAGTCAGTTTATTCAGGAATTGCCTGAACGTCAGAAAGGCATGAGTATTTCCGGCTATCAACCGAAGCTTTCGCTGTGTCTGGAAGAGGGGGAACTGCAGGTTGTCAGTAATAACGGCACGTATATTCTTAAACCCTCACCTGAAGCGTA
>NZ_DAMBSA010000419.1:0-3578 GCF_032054795.1 Pantoea sp. CTOTU49201 | reverse complement strand
GGCTTAATCCCCTTTCAAGCAGAAAAAGGCCGACCAAATGAGTTGGCCTTTGTGATCAAAAGATATGATCGCTTAGAAGACCTAACGCGATTACATCAGGAGCAGTTGGATGGCGCGATGGGACTCGATGATAAATATGGCAAAATTGATAATAAAAAAGCCATCAGTTATGAGAGGGCTGCCAAATTTCTGAATAGCGCAGTCAGAAATAGTTTAAACAGTAAGCGCGACCTTTTTTTACGCATCGTCTATGCCTATGTGCTCGGGAATAATGATTTTCATCTGCGTAATATCGGGATCATACTTCCCGAAGCAGGACCCGCTTACCTGGCACCAGTGTATGATTTTATTAGCGTGGTGCCCTATCCCGCTGCATTCGGCGAGTACTTAGCGCTGCCTCTGCTTGAATGTGAAGAAAATGATGCCGGGAGCGCGCCAGGAATTGATTCAGGCTATGGGGAATATGTCGGTGCGGACTTTATCCTGCTTGCTCAGGGTATGGATATTCAACCCGCGCTGGCCCGCAAATGGTTGGTCGATGTGGTGAAGAGTCACTCGCTGATCATTGCTACCTACGCTGAAAGCCATATGCCTGAAGAACAGCGTAATCTCGTACTTGATTATGTCGCACGCAGAATGACGTTACTGGCCGTGACCGAACTGTAACGCGTCTTTCGCGCGTGATCACAGACATAAAAAAACCCGCTGGCCTAAGAGCGGGTTCTTTATTCATCAGCGCACAGTTCATTCCAGTAGCTGTAGCGGATCACATGGTGCAGGCGCTTATCTCTCATAGTAGCGATACACCGAAGGATGGAACTCAACGCCGTACAGTTGGCTGATGGGAATCAGCAGGTCGATATGATTGCTGAGATCGAATTCGCGCTCTTCTGCGGGTCCAGTCTCGCCATTGATCAGTTGGTTAAACCACTGCTGCAAGAGGTGTTTCATTGTCAGCTTCTCCACAAATGATTGAGGCTGACAGTAAACCGCATGCGCCCCTATAACCAAAACGATTAGTTGTGCGCTTCTTTGCCAAATAATGCATATATGTCGGTGCGCATAAATGCGCACGCCTGGCAAACAACTGTAGGGTCGCCATTTATGGCGACCAGGCCAATGCGTTATCCCCGACTCTTCGCCATCATCTTGCGGTAATTATTCAGCCATTTACCGCTGGTGAGTCGCCACCAGAAGAATACGCCGCGTACCGTCCAGTCGAGGAACATACCGAGCCACACGCCAATCACGCCCATTCCCAGCACAATCCCAAGGAAATAGCCGGCTACCACGCGTGCGCCCCACATGCTGAACATCGACACATACATGGTGTAACGTGCATCGCGCGCACCTTTCAGGCTGGCGGGCAGCACCCAAGACGCAGTCCAGATCGGCATAAAGGCGGCATTAAGCCAAATCAAATGCTTGGTAACTGAGATGACTTCCGGATCGCGGCTGTAAAACTGCGCAAGCGTGCCGGCGAGCGGCACGGTGATTAGCGCCAGCGAACACAATCCAATCATCGCTAACCAGAACACGTGTTTGATTTGCCGTTCCGCCTGCATCACCTGATTCAGCCCCAGCCTGCGCCCGGTAATAATGGTCGATGCCGATCCCAACGCGTTACCCGGCAGGTTAATCAGCGAAGCAATCGAGAAGGCGATAAAATTACCGGCGATTTCATTGGTGCCCATGCCAGCGACAAAAATCTGCGTCAGCAATTTGCCGCCGTTAAACAGCACCGATTCAATACTGGCGGGCACGCCGATGCCCAACACTTCCATCAGAATGTTGCGGTCCCAGCGTCGGAAATAACTGGCGATAGAGATTTTCAGCGCGGGCGTAATACCGCGATACAGCACGTAAATCGCCGCTGCCGCACCGATATAGCGCGAGATGGTTAAGCCCAATCCAGCACCGACAAAGCCCAGCCCTTCCCAACCCATGCAGCCGTAAATCAACACGCTACTGATCACGATGTTGAGAATGTTCATGCCGCCGTTGATCAGCATCGGGATTTTGGTATTACCCGCACCACGTAGCGCGCCGCTGCCAATCAGCGCAATCGCCGCTGCAGGATAGCTCCACGCCGAGGTTTGCAGATAGCTCAGCGCCAGCTCTTTCACTTTGGGATCGGCGCTGCCAGCAATCACATCAATGATCAGATGCCCCCAAAACTCGATGGCGATCACCAGCACAAACGCCAGCGCGGTCATCAATCCCAGCGACTGTCGCGTCGCGGCTCGCGCACGTTTGCCGTTGCGTTTTGCCAGGCTGAACGCCACCACCACCGTGGTGCCGAGATCGATGGCGGCAAAGAAGGAGATGATCACCATGTTGAAGCTGTCGGCCAAACCGACGCCCGCCATCGCTTCTTTACCCAGCCAGCTCACCAGGAAGGTACTGAGGACGCCCATCAGCATCACGCAAAGGTTTTCGATAAAGATGGGTACCGCTAATGGGGTGATTTCTCGCCAGAACAACGTACGGTAAGAGCGGCGTTTGGGATACCACGCCGTGTTTCTGACCGCCCGCATCACTGCTACGCCAGGATTTTGCAAGGGATTACCAAATCACTTTGGAGAGGAAGAAGAGTAATAATGATGATAGGCCACTGAGAATTATGCAAAGTGTTTCCCATCACCATTTAATCATTATTACAAACTTTTTGTCGCCACCACCGCAGGATCGGCTGCGCCTCCCAAATAGGCGCTGCGCACTTCATCATTGTTGAGCAGCTCGGCACCGCTACCGCTCAGACGAATCTCGCCATTCACCATCACATAGCCGCGATCCGCCAGTTGCAATGCATGGCGGGCATTCTGCTCCACCAGAAACAGCGTCATGCCTTGCTGGGTCAACTCGCGCAGGATGCCAAAGATCTGCTTCACCACGATCGGCGCGAGGCCAAGGCTGGGTTCGTCGAGCAGCAACAACTTGGGTCGACTCATCAGCGCGCGGGCAATCGCCAGCATCTGCTGCTCGCCGCCGGAGAGCGTCATGGCGCGCTGCTTGCGCCGCTCCAGCAGGCGGGGAAACAGCTGATACATGCGCTCTTTGTCCTCTTTGACAAACCGCTCGCCGATGGCGATGGTGCCCATCAGTAAGTTCTCTTCCACCGTCATATCCGGAAAGATGCGCCGCCCTTCCGGGGCCTGGGCAATGCCGCTGGCGGCGATGAAGTGCGTCGAGCGCTGGCTGATCGCTTCACCACGTAAACGAATCTCGCCGCTGGCAATGCGCGGCTGACCAAAGATCGACATTAGCAGCGTGGATTTTCCTGCACCGTTAGCGCCAATCAGCGCCACGGTTTCGCCCTGATTCACAGTCAGCGATACCTGCTTTAGCGCCTGCAAAGGACCGTAAAACACATCGACCTGCTCAAAAGCCAGCATAGGTTCAGCCATGATCGCTCTCCTCTTCTGCGCCGAGATAGGCGGCAATCACTTTAGGATCGTGACGAATCTGCTGTGGCGTGCCCTGAGCAATCACATCGCCATGATCGAGCACCACGATGTGATCGGAAATGCGCATCACCATCGGCATATCGTGTTCAATCAGCAACACGCTGATGCGAT
>NZ_DAMBSA010000418.1:0-3953 GCF_032054795.1 Pantoea sp. CTOTU49201 | reverse complement strand
TGATTGACACAACCGGTTACAACAAAGCCAGCCAGAATCGCTGCGGGTAATCCTTTACGCATTTCAGTCTCTCCATGAAAAATATGCGGAGAGACTGACATGAGTTACGCCCGGTGAATATCAGCAGGCGCTGGCTTTCAGAGCGCCTTCACAGAGATGGCTTCGCCTGCCATTTTCTTACGCAGGGTACGCTTGGTACGGTCGATTACATCGCCCGCCAGCTGACCACAAGCGGCGTCAATATCGTCACCACGGGTTTTACGCACAATGGTGGTGAAACCGTAATCCATCAGCACTTTGGAGAAGCGATCAATACGGCTGTTGGAGCTACGGCCATACGGCGCGCCGGGGAACGGGTTCCACGGAATCAGGTTGATTTTGCACGGCGTCTCTTTCAGCAGTGCCGCCAGCTCATGCGCGTTGTCGGTGCTGTCATTGACGTGATCCAACATCACGTACTCAATGGTCACACGGCCCTGATTGGCGTTGGACTTGCCGATGTAGCGTTTTACCGCCGCAAGGAAAGTCTCAATGTTGTACTTTTTGTTGATCGGCACGATCTCATCACGAATGGCATCGTTCGGCGCGTGCAGCGAAATCGCCAGCGCTACGTCGATCATATCGCCCAGCTTATCCAGCGCCGGCACCACGCCTGAGGTTGACAGCGTCACGCGACGTTTTGACAGGCCGAAACCAAAGTCGTCCAGCATGATGTCCATTGCCGGTACCACGTTGTTCAGGTTCAGCAGCGGCTCGCCCATGCCCATCATCACCACGTTGGTGATCGGACGCTGACCGGTAATTTTTGCGGCACCGATGATTTTCGCGGCGCGCCAAACCTGGCCGATAATTTCTGAGACGCGCAGGTTACGGTTAAAGCCCTGCTGCGCAGTCGAACAGAACTTGCACTCCAGCGCACAGCCTACCTGCGAAGAGACGCACAAAGTTGCGCGATCCGCTTCCGGGATATAGACGGTTTCAACCAGCTGGTCGCCCACGCGAATAGCCCATTTAATGGTGCCATCGGTGGAACGCATCTCTTCCGCCACTTCCGGCGCACGGATTTCAGCGCGCTGCATCAACTTACCGCGCAGCACTTTGTTGATGTCGGTCATCTGCTCGAAATCATCGCAGCAGTAGTGATACATCCACTTCATGACCTGATCGGCACGGAACGGCTTTTCGCCCATCTCAAGAAAGAATTCGCGCATCTGCTGACGGTTAAGATCCAGCAGGTTAATTTTTTCGTTTTTTGGGGAAACAACCACGGGGGAAGCGGACGACGGCGTCACAATCTGTTCGGACATAATGTTCTCTGGCCTCGTTGTTACACGTTACGGCTCTGGTTAATAGTAGGAAAAAAACAGCGCCCTCGCTGAGGCTGGCTCAACAAGGGCGCATAATTGTACTACATCTGCTGCATGATGCCAGGGGAACCGTTTCACAGATGTTGAACAGCTGTAAAGACGCGTGTCCGCTTAGGCCATCAACGCACTTAGCGAGTGCGTGGGCAGACTTCGTTTTCTGCGAAGAAGTACGCGATTTCGCGTGCTGCAGATTCAGCAGAGTCAGAACCGTGGGTCGCGTTCTCGGTGAAGCTGTCCGCGTAATCCGCACGCAGAGTACCTGCCAGCGCGTTGTCTGGGTTAGTTGCACCCATCAGATCGCGGTGACGCTGAACGGCGTTTTCGCCTTCCAGTACAGAAACCACAACTGGGCCAGAAGTCATGAATTCAACCAGACCATCAAAGAATGGACGGCCTTTATGCTCAGCGTAGAAGCCTTCAGCCTGCTCTTTGGTCAGGTGCAGCATTTTAGCGCCAACGATTTTGAAGCCCGCGCTTTCAAAACGGTTATAGATTGCACCAATCACGTTCTTAGCGACGGCGTTTGGTTTCACGATTGAGAAAGTACGTTCGATTGCCATGTTGACCTCTAGTTAGCATCCTGAAGAATCCGGGAGCTCCTCCCGGTAAGAAAACGCGCCGATTATAGGGATATCATGGCGCGTTGCCTATTAGCGATTAGCGGAATTATTGAAAATAATTGATTTTTGTCGGGGCGCGCAGGCAAAAAGTATGCCATATCCATGCACTCAACCGCGGATAAATGACACCGATGAGAGTTGCCCCGCTTCATCCATCACCACCAGTTGATAACTGCCCGGCTCATCCAGCACCAGCGCCGCACTCTTATTATTCACGTCCCGCTCCAGCGGCTGCCCGTTTAAAAACCACCAGCGCTGTTCCCCTTGTCCGCCCTGCACCGCTACCGGCATCACCAGCACCACTTTACCCGGCAGTGGCTGTACGCGCTGCCCGTTGATCACACCGGTAATCACCATCGGCGGCGCGTTGCCCTGATTGAGTGGCGGACAAGCGGGATCGATCGGCGGCAAGCGCTGCGCACGGCGTTCAGCAACCGGCAGCCAGGGTTCAAGCGGCAGCGGCCACATCAGGCGCTCGTGACTTTGTGCATCCGGGCAGTCTGCTGCTACGCGCAATCCTCGGCTGTTCTGCCAGTAACGCTGGCGCAAACCATTAACGCCTTCCTGACCCGGCGCCAGCAGCGTTGGCGGCACGGTTAGATTCAATACCCAACTCTGACGACGCTGGCGACAATTCTCGTCGCCGATGGGCAACGGCTGACCGCCAGGCCAGCAAATGCTCATGGCACTGACCGCTTGCGGACGCGGATCGCGCGGCGCACCGTTCACCGGCATATGTCCAGCCAGCAGATTATTAACCTGATTCATCACCGGCACCGCCGAAGCAAAACCAAATTGCCCGGCGACCGGTGTCGCATCCGGTCGCCCAACCCACACGCCAATCAGATAGCGCGGCGTAATACCAATCGTCCAAGCATCGCGATAGCCGTAGCTGGTACCGGTTTTCCACGCCAAAGGCGCGATCTCCGGCACCGTGCCGCTGGCCGGCGGTTGCGCCGCGCCAGCCAAAATGCGCCGCACAATCCATGCTGCGCCCGGCGACAACAGCGGCCTTTCCTGCAGCGGCTGTGTCGTCAGCCAGCGCAGCTGTGCCGCATTGCCGTGACGGGCAAAGGCGCTGTAAGCCGCCACAATCTCATCCATGCGCGCGCCGGTACCGCCCAGCACCAGCGACAGATTCGGTTCTGCGCCAGCGGGAAAGCGCAAGTTCAACTCCACATTACGCAAACGCGCGGCGACGGTTTTTGGTCCCAGCGCATCCAGCAACTGCACCGCAGGAAGATTGAGCGATCGCTCCAGCGCATCGCTGGCGCTCACCGGCCCGTGGAAGCCCGAGTCGAAGTTACCGGGACGATAGTCACCGAAGCGGCGCGGCACATCCTGTAGCAGCGATTCGCCATGAATCAGCCCATCGTCCAGCGCCATGCCATAGACAAAAGGCTTCAGCACCGATCCCGGCGATCGCACGCTGGAGATCATATCGACGTGACCAAAACGGCTGTCGTCATTGAAATCCACCGAACCGACATAGCCGCGCACTTTCATGTTTTGGTGATCCACCACCAGCAGCGCCAACGAGGTGCGCGGCGGCAAGTTGCTTTTCAGCGACGCCGCCAGATTCTCCAGTTCGCGCTGCAGCGACACATCAATGGTTGAGGTGATTTTGTTGTCGGGTGACAGCGACAATAAGCGGCGAGCCAGCAGCGGCGCGCGTTGCGGCATCTGACGCGGCGGCAGCCACACCGCTTCTTGTTTGATATCAGCGACATCCTGCGCTGACCAGACGTGATATTGCGCGAGGCGATCCAACACTTTATTGCGTGCGGCTTCGGCGCGCTGTGGCCAGCGGTCCGGACGCAGGCGGCTCGGCGCCTGTGGCAGCACCGCCAGCAGCGCCGCTTCCCCTTTGGTAAGTTGCGATGGCGGTTTCCCCAGCCACATCCAACTCGCCGCGCCAACGCCCTCAACCGTGCCGCCAAAAGGGGCGCGATTGAGATACAGCGTG
>NZ_DAMBSA010000417.1:0-3977 GCF_032054795.1 Pantoea sp. CTOTU49201 | reverse complement strand
CGAAGAAACCTGGACCGCCGATGTGCCGGTTGGCACGCTCAGCAGCGAATGGGCGCAGCGCCTTGGTTTATCAGAAAAGGTAATACTTTCGGGCGGCGCGTTTGACTGCCACATGGGCGCGGTCGGTGCCGGTGCGCAGCCGTATACGCTGGTGAAAGTGATTGGTACCTCAACCTGCGACATTCTGATTGCCGACAGCGACACCGTTGGCGACCGCGCCATCAAAGGAATCTGCGGCCAGGTGGATGGCAGCGTGGTGCCGGGCGCGATTGGCTGCGAAGCCGGTCAGTCAGCGTTTGGCGATATTTATGCCTGGTTCAGCCGCCTGCTCGGCTGGCCATTGCAGCAGGCGGCGCAGCAACATCCAGAACTGCAACCGCAGTTAGCCGCGCTGCAAAAAGATCTGATCCGCAACCTCACCGAAGCCTGGGCGGCCAATCCGCAGCTCGATCATCTGCCGGTGGTGCTCGACTGGTTCAACGGCCGCCGCACGCCGGATGCTAATCAGCGCTTAAAAGGCGTGATCACCGATCTCAACCTTGGTACCGATGCGCCCGCGCTGTTTGGTGGCCTGATCGCCGCGACCGCGTTTGGCGCACGCGCCATTATGGAGTGTTTCGAACAGCAGCAAATTCCGGTGCAGAGCATCCTGACGCTCGGCGGCATCGCCCGCAAATCCCCCGCCATCATGCAGGCGTGCTGCGACGTGATGAACCGTCCGCTGGATATCGTTGCCTCTGACGAGTGCTGCGCGCTCGGTGCTGCCATTTTTGCCGCCGTCGCTGCGGGCGTATATGCCGATGTGCCTGCCGCCCAGCACGTGATGGCCAGTCCGATTGATGTCACGCTGCAACCCAACGCCGAGCGCGTGGTGGTTTATCAGCAACTTTATCAACGTTATCAAAACTGGTGCCAGGCCGCTGAACCGCAGTATGCCGCACGCACCGCATCCGCTCAGTAAAGGAGAGAGTTTATGGAACAGCACAACGCACAACAGGTGTGGTTTGTTATTGGTACGCAGCACCTTTACGGCGCGGAAACCTTGCGTCAGGTGGAACAGCACGCTCGCCAGGTGATGGAAGGCTTGAATCAAGCTGGCACTTTGCCGGTGTCGCTGGTGCTGAAGCCGCTGGTGAAATCGCCGGACGAAGCGCTGGCCTTATGCCGCGCTGCCAACCACGACAATCAGTGCGTCGGCATCATTACCTGGCTGCACACCTTCTCGCCAGCCAAGATGTGGATTGGTGGCCTGAGCATCCTGAATAAGCCGCTGCTGCAATTCCATACCCAGTTCAATGCGGAGATTCCGTGGGACAGCATGGATATGGACTTTATGAACCTCAACCAAACCGCGCACGGCGGCCGCGAGTTTGGCTTTATCGGCGCGCGCATGGGCTTGCAACACAGCGTGGTGACGGGTCACTGGCAGGATAAAGCTAGCCAGCAGCGCATCGGACGCTGGATCAATGCCGCGCTGGCAAAACAGGCCAGCCAGCAGCTGAAAGTGGCGCGCTTCGGCGACAACATGCGCGAAGTGGCGGTGACCGAAGGCGATAAAGTCGCGGCACAGATTCAGTTTGGCTATTCCGTGAATGGCTGGGGCGTGGGCGATCTGGTCGAAGTGGTCAACAGCGTCAGCGATGGCGATGTCAACGCGTTGATTGACGAATATGAAAGCCAATATCGTTTTACCGATGTAGCAGCGGTCAACGGCGAAAAACGTCAAAACGTACTGGATGCGGCGCGCATTGAGCTCGGTCTGAAGCGTTTCCTAGAAGCCGAGGGCTGCAAAGCCTTCACCACCAACTTCCAGACCTTGCACGGCATGACGCAACTGCCCGGTTTGGCGGTGCAGCGCTTAATGGGCCAGGGCTACGGCTTTGCCGGTGAAGGTGACTGGAAAACCGCCGCGCTGCTGCACATCCTTAAGGTACAAGCGGGCACGCGTGCAGGCGGCACCTCCTTTATGGAGGATTACACTTATCACTTCTCACCGGGCAACGATTTGGTGCTGGGCTCGCACATGCTGGAAGTGTGCCCGTCCATCGCCAAAGAGGAGAAGCCGCTGATTGATGTGCAGTTCCTCGGCATTGGCGACAAAGCCGATCCAGCGCGCATGATCTTCTCCACGCCAGCCGGACGCGCGGTGAATGCCAGCGTCATCGATATGGGCGATCGTTTCCGTTTGCTGGTGAATGTGGTGGATGCCATCGAACAGCCCAAACCGCTGCCAAAACTGCCGGTGGCGCGTGCGCTGTGGCGTGCCCAGCCGTCGCTGGCAACGGCCTCCGAAGCCTGGATTCTTGCCGGCGGCGCGCACCACACGGTGTTCAGCCAGGCGCTGGATCTGGATGATATGTATCTGTACGGCGAGCTGAACGGCATTGAAGTGCTGGTGATTGATGAGGATACGCGCTTACCGGCATTTAAAGATGCCCTGCGCTGGAATGAGGCGTATTACCGCCTGGCACGTTGATGTGATCTGGAATGAACAAGGCCGCGATGATTCGCGGCCTTTTTGTTGGTGGCGGTCACCATAAATGGCGACCCTACATCTTCGTAGGGTGCGCATTCATGCGCTCCTGGTGTAAAACAGCGATGAAATTATCCATGAGGACAGGAAAGACCAGCACGATCAAGTAGCCACCAAGCTAACCAGGTGGCCATTAATGGCCACCCTACGACAATTACGAGGTTAATCTTTTGACAGGTGCGTTCTGCTGGCGATCCCACATAACCGTTAACAGGCGTTGCAGCGCGATAAAGGCGAACAGCAGAATGCCGATGGCGATCTTGGTCCACCATGAACTCAAGGTTCCGTCGAAGTTAATCCAGGTCTGGATCAATCCCTGAATCAACACGCCGAACAGCGTGCCCAACACCGTGCCGACGCCGCCGGACAACAACGTCCCGCCAATCACCACCGAGGCAATCGCGTCCAGTTCCACACCCAATCCCGCCAGCGCATAACCCGCCGAGGTATAAATCGAGAACACAATGCCCGCCAGCGTCGCCAGCGTGGTCGACAACATATAAATCTTAATGGTGGTCGCGCGCGTAGAGACGCCCATCAGCTGCGCCGAAGTCAGGCTGCCGCCAATCGCATACACCTGATTACCAAAACGCGTGCGGTGCGCCAGAATAATGCCGCCGAGCACCACCACCAGCATAATTACCGCCAGCAAGCTCAAACGGCCACCGCCGGGGATCTTCCACGCGAGGCTCGACAGCGTGGTGTAAAGCGGATGATCGATGGGAATCGAATTCTCCGACACCAGATAGCTGCAGCCGCGCAGGAAAAACATCCCCGCCAGCGTAATGATAAATGCCGGAATTTTCAGCGCATCGATCAACCAGCCCATCATCGCGCCAAACAGGGCGCCCATCGCCAGCACCAGCGCAAACGCCAGAATTGGATCGAGATGATAATCGCCAATCACCCGCGCGAGGAACACGCCGCTGAAGGCGATCACCGCGCCCACCGACAGATCAATCCCGCCGGACAAAATCACGAACGTCATTCCCACCGCAATAATGCCGAGGAAGGCATTATCGGTGAGGATATTGCAGATCACGCGCGTTGAGGCGAAGCCGGGAAATTGACTCAGGCAAAACAGATAACCCGCCACAAACACCAGCAGCGTGATCATCAAGGGCAGATGACGTTTAATCATTTCGGGCGTCTCCGTTTCAACATGGCAATAAAGCGTGGCGACTGCAGCAGCAGCACGCACATCACCACCACCGCTTTCACTACCTGATTGAGTTCAGGCTGGAAGCCGGACAGCAAAATACCAGTATTCATCGACTGAATAATCAACGCGCCAATCAGCGACAGCACCAGATTAAAGCGTCCGCCCATCAGCGAGGCACCGCCAATCACCACCGCCAGAATCGCATCCAGCTCCAACCACAAACCGGCATTATTGGCATCGGCCCCACGGATATCCGCGGCAACGATCATGCCCGCCACCGCC
>NZ_DAMBSA010000416.1:0-3990 GCF_032054795.1 Pantoea sp. CTOTU49201 | reverse complement strand
CGCATCCGCCAACCAGGTTTGTAATGGCAGCTGTGCAGATTTACCGACCGCGCCACCCAACAGCATCAGGGTTGCCCACTGCAGCATGTGGTTGTCTGCAGCGAAGTGCGCTGGAGCCAGTTCAACCAGTTCACGGAAGTTCAGCGTACCCAGCTCGTTGTAAAGAATGAACAAGGCGAAAGCGAGGAACACATCACCTACACGGGTGATGATAAAAGCTTTCATCGCCGCTTTGCCGTTCTCTGGATTGCTGTAGTAGAAGCCAATCAACAGATATGAGCACAGGCCCACGCCTTCCCAGCCGAGATACATCAGCATCAGGTTATCGGCCAGCACCAACACCACCATGCTCGCGATGAACAGGTTGGTGTAAGCGAAGAAGCGCGAATACCCCTCTTCTCCACGCATGTACCATGAAGCAAACATGTGGATGAAGAAGCCAACGCCGGTGACGACGGACAGCATGGTCAGCGAAAGACCATCCAGCACCAGATTCACTTTAATGTCAAAGTTGCCGACGTGAATCCAGGTCCACAGCGCCTGCGTGAACGGCTGCTGACCCTGGTTGAAGAAGTCGAAACCGGCATAAATAGTGGTTAATGCTGCCAGACCAACAGAACCCATACCGATTGCTGCCGACAGGTTCTCCGACCAGCGACCGCGTGAAAATGCCAATAGCAGGAAGCCAATCAGCGGAAATAATACGGTTAAATAGAGAAGATTCATCCGCGCATCTCGCTCACTGTGTCAATGTTCAGCGTCTGACGACGACGATAGAGCTGGAGCAACAGCGCCAGACCAATACTCGCTTCCGCCGCCGCAAGGCTGATCGCCAGGATGTACATCACCTGACCATCAGCTTGTCCCCAATAGCTGCCTGCTACCACCAGCGCTAACGCGGAGGCGTTGATCATGATTTCCAGACCAATCAGCATAAACAGGATGTTACGACGCAGCACCACGGAGGTCAGGCCGAGAACAAACAGCACAGCGGCCAGCATCAGGCCGTGTTGTAACGGGATCATGCGTGATCCTCCTTATTCGCTTGCGCATCAGCTTGACGGTTGCTCAGCACTTCGCCATGACGCTCTTCACGTCCAATATGGAAGGCCACGACCAGACCGGCGAGCAGCAGCATTGATGCCAGCTCCACCGCCAGAACATAGGGACCAAACAAGCTGATACCGACTGCTTTAGCGTCGATGACGGTGCCATCAATGCCTTGATCGGTTGCCGTGCTAATCGCGTAAATCATTACCGCCAGCAGCAGTAATGAGACGATGCCTGGACCAATCCACAGCGAGGGCTTCAGCCACTCGCGCTCCTGATCCTGCTGGGTTTTGCCCAGGTTCAACATCATTACCACGAAGACGAACAGCACCATGATGGCGCCCGCGTAGACGATGATTTCCAGCGCACCGGCAAAGTAGGCGCCCATTGAGAAGAACACGCCTGCAATCGACAGTAGCGAAACGATCAGGTACAGCAGCGCATGTACCGGATTGGTGTGGGTGATGACGCGCAGCGTCGTCAACACCGCCACCAGTCCGCAAAGATAAAACGCAAATTCCATACCTGGCTCCTTAAGGTAACAACCCTTTGACGTCGATCGGCTTGGCTTCGTTTTCCGCTTCGCCCTTCTCTTTTCCGTCGATCGCCATACCAGCCATACGATAGAAGTTGTACTCCGGATATTTACCCGGACCGGAAATCAGCAGGTCTTCTTTCTCATACACCAGATCCTGACGCTTAAATTCACCCAATTCGAAATCGGGTGTCAGCTGAATCGCGGTGGTTGGGCAAGCCTCTTCACACAGGCCGCAGAAGATGCAGCGTGAGAAGTTGATGCGGAAGAATTCCGGATACCAGCGTCCATCGTGCGTCTCGGCTTTCTGCAGTGAGATACAACCTACAGGACAAGCTACCGCACATAAGTTACAGGCAACACAACGCTCAGCGCCGTCCGGATCGCGCGTCAGCACGATACGGCCACGGTAACGTGGCGGCAGGTAAACCGGCTCTTCCGGATACATTTGGGTTTCGCGCTTGGCGAAGGCATGCATGCCTATCATCCAGATACTGCGCACTGTCGTGCCGAAGCCAACGACAATATCTTTTAAAGTCATCTCAATGTCCCTTACTGCGCGGTGTACAGAATCACTGCGGCGGTCGCCAGCAGGTTCAACAGCGTCAACGGCAGACACACTTTCCAGCCGAACGACAGCACCTGGTCATAGCGTGGACGCGGCAGCGCAGCACGAATCAGGATAAACATCACCATAAAGAACGCTGTTTTCAGAGCGAACCAGATGAATGGCGGCAGGAACGGACCGTGCCAGCCACCGAAGAACAGCGTCACGATCAACGCTGATACGGTGGTGATCGCCACGTATTCACCCACGAAGAACAGGCCGAACTTCATACCGGCGTATTCGATGTGGTAACCGTCCGCCAGCTCCTGCTCTGCTTCTGGTTGGTCAAATGGATGACGGTGACATACCGCTACGCCTGCGATGCAGAAGGTAAGGAAGCCAAAGAACTGAGGAATGATGTTCCACAGATGCGCCTGGCTTTCGACGATGGCATTCATGTTGAACGAGCCGGCTTGCGCCACCACGCCCATCAGTGACAAACCAAGGAACACTTCGTAGCTCAGCGTCTGCGCCGATGCACGCATCGCACCCAATAGTGAGTATTTGTTGTTACTTGACCAGCCCGCGAACAGCACCGCATACACCGCCAGACCCGCCATCATCAGGAAGAACAGTAGACCGATGTTCAGGTCGGTGACCATCCAGGTTGGCGAAACCGGCACAATGGCGAAGGCCAGCAGCAGCGATACGAAGGCGATAACCGGCGCCAGCGTAAAGATGAAGCGGTCGGTAAACGGTGGAACCCAGTCCTCTTTAAAGAACATTTTAATCATGTCGGCAGCCAGCTGCAGCGAGCCGCCCCAGCCAACACGGTTCGGTCCGTAACGGTTCTGCCACAGGCCGAGCAGACGACGCTCGGCAAAACTCATGAAAGCACCGCAACCGACAACCACCAACAAGATGACCAGCGCTTTGCCGATGTTGATCAGGATTTCAATAACGTCCGGTGTCAGCCAACTCATTGCGCGGCCTCCTGCAGTTTGTCAATTTGCGCACCTGAGAGGAACGGCGGCACACCCGGCATACCGAGCGGTAAACCAACCTGCCCTGCTTGCAGCGACGCAGAGAAACGTACCGGCAAGCGCAGTGTTTCGCCTGCACAGACCAGCTCAACGGAAGCACCGTTATTGACGCCCAGCTTCTCAGCATCAGCCGGGTTAATCACCAGCGTGGCCGGTGACATGCGTTTCTGGAAGGTGGTTGAACGCTGGGTCATCTCCTCGCTACCAAACAGCTGGTAGTAAGGTGCGACGCGCCACTGGCTGCCTTCAACAAAGCTTTCCGGAATCGCGGTAAACCACGGCAGCGAGCGATCGCTGGCTTCAAACAGACGTACGCCCGGATCGCCATGACGCAGTTTGCCGCCCACTTCAGCCTGGAACTTATTCCATGCCTGCGGTGAGTTCCAGCCTGGCGCCCAGGCAAATGGAATCTGCGAACGCGGTGCGCTTGGTTGGTTGTTACCTTCCATGGAGAAGGCAAACATTGTGTCTTTATCTTGCGGCTGGCGCGGTTCATGCACGCTGATGTTGGCGCGCATCGCAGTACGGCCACTGTTACGGTGCGGTGAACGTGCCAGTTTTTGACCGCGGATACGGAAGCCGGCGTCTGGCGCAGCATCCTTAATGCCTTTCAGCTGTGGCAGCGCCGCAACGGTGGCATCAATCACGTGATCCAGCTGAGTCCAGTCGATGTGACGGCTCTCAACCGCGCTGTGCAGCGAACGCAACCAGCGCCAGCTTTCCAGCATCACTACGCTATCATCGTAATAAGCGGGATCGTAAACCTGGAAGAAGCGCTGTGCGCGGCCTTCGTGGTTGATTGAGGTGCCATCGCT